>NZ_JAGOIT010000105.1 GCF_017995515.1 Propionivibrio sp. | reverse complement strand
CGGCTTACGGCCGGTTTCCACGTCATGCTGGAAGTTGGGCGGGATGACCAGCGTGAAGTTGTAGCGCCCGGAATCCATGCCCTTGTCCAGTTCGGCCAGTGTCGTCTGTTGCGGTGGACGGAAATACGGCGGGTAAAACGCGCCGACGATACGCCGCGACAACGGCGACTGGTCTTCGTCAACCACGGCCACCGGCGCATTGCGCAGCTCCTGCGACGCGCCGGTCGCCGCCGTGTAGATGGCGCCCGAAAAAGCCCAGCAGATCAGGATCAGCAGCACCTTGTCGGCGCGCAGGCTTTGCAACTCCTTCAAGCCCAAGCGGTAGATGTTGGATAGCGTGACGAAGCGCATGGCTATTTCTCCTGCTTCCTGAGCAGCGCCACCGAAAGTGCGGTCAACACCGGAATGAAGCAGGCCAGCGCGATGAACTGCGGCCAGAGGTCGGCGAAGCCGAGCGCCTTGGTGAAGGTTCCACGGCTGATGATCAGGAAATAACTGGCCGGGAAGAACTGGCCGATCCAGTAACTCGCCCCTTCCAGCGCAGCCACCGGCGTCGTCAGCCCGGAGAAGCTGACGGTAGGCAGGATGGTCAGGATCGCCGTACCAAACAGCGCAGCGATCTGCGTGCTGGTGAAGGTCGAGATCAACAGGCCGAAGCCGGTGGTGGCGATCACGTAGAGAAAAGCGCCGAAACTCAGCGCCAGCAGGCTGCCCTTGATCGGCACATGGAACATGAGTTGCGACTGGATGACCAGCAGCACGAAGCTGATGAGCGCCACGACGATGTACGGCAACTGCTTGCCGAGCAGGAATTCGAGGCGCGTCACCGGCGTCACGTAGAGGTTGGTGATCGAGCCGAGTTCCTTCTCGCGCACGACGCCGAGCGCCATCAGGATGGCCGGGATGAAGATCAGCAGGATCGGAATCACTGCCGGCACCATCGCGTAGATGCTCTTGAAATCCTGGTTGTAGCGGTAGCGGGAAACGATATTGACCGGGTAGGCCGTCTCGACGCCGGTCGCCTCGCGGATGATCTGCTGCACGTATTGCAGGTGCATGCCCTGCATGTAGCCGCGCACGGTTTCGCCGCGATACGGCATGGCGCCATCGACCCAGACGCCGATTTCCGGCCAGTGGCCGCGCCGCAAATCGCGGCCGAAATCGGCGGGAATGTCGATGGCCAGCGCCAGTTCGCCGTTTCGCATGCGGCGGTCGAGATCGGCATCGTCGATGATGGGCGGGAGTTCGATGAAATAGCGCGAGCCGGCAATGTTCTGGATGTAGGCGCGGCTTTCCGGCGACTGGTCGCGGTCCAGCGCGGCAAAGCGCAGCCCTTCGACATCGAGCGAAATGCCAAAGCCGAGCACGAACATCAGCAACACCGAGCCGAGCAAGGCGAAAGCCAGGCGGATCGGGTCGCGGCGCAGTTCGAGCGCCTCGCGGTAGGCGTAGCCGAGCAGGCGGCGGGCGCTGAAGGCGCTTGGCCCGCCTTTGTTGCTGCTGCGGTCGACCTCCATTTTTGCCTGTTTTTCGGGGTCGACCGCGCCCCGCAGGAAGTGCCCTTGGGGTGCAACAGGCGCTTCTTCGACCCCTGTCGCCTCTTCCAGATAGCTGATGAAAGCCGCCTCAAGATTCGGTTGGCCGCGTGCCGCGCAGAGGCCGGCCGGCGTGTCGCTGGCCAGCACCTTGCCGGCGTGCATCAGCGAAATGCGGTCGCAACGCTCGGCCTCGTTCATAAAGTGCGTCGAGATGAAAATGGTGACGCCCTGCTGGCGCGACAACTCAACCAGCAACGCCCAGAACTGGTCACGCGCCACCGGGTCGACGCCGGAAGTCGGCTCGTCGAGGATCAGCAGCTTCGGCTCATGCACCACCGCCACGGCCAGCGACAGGCGCTGGCGTATGCCAAGCGGCAGTTCAGCGGCGGCCTTGTCGGCGTAGGGTTCCAGCCCGAAACGTTGCATCAGTTCAGCAATGCGCGGGCCGCGCCGGTCGTCCGGCAGATGGAAGAGCCGCGCGTGCAGGTCGAGGTTGGCACGCACCGTCAGTTCGCCGTACAGCGAGAAGGACTGCGACATGTAGCCGACCTGCTTGCGTGTTTCGAGATCGCCGGCATCGACGGCCTTGCCGAACAGCTTGGCCACGCCCTCGGTCGGCGGCAGCAGGCCGGTCAGCATCTTCATCGTCGTCGTCTTGCCGCAGCCATTCGAGCCAAGAAAGCCGAAGATTTCGCCGCGCTCGATCTTAAAGCTGACGTGGTCGACCGCCGTAAAATCGCCAAAACGCTGCGACAGGCCGTCAGCCTCGATGGCGTAAGTGCCGCCATCGCCGACGCGCGGCGGAATCACCAATTCATGGTGTGCCTGCCGGCGCTCCTCCGGCAGCAGGCGGATGAAGGCGCCGTCGAGCGTGGTCTGCCCGGTCTGCGCCCGCAGTTCGGCCGGGGTGCCGGTGCCGATTACCTTGCCGCCATCCATCGCCACCAGCCAGTCGAAGCGCTCGGCCTCCTCCATGTAGGCCGTCGCCACCAGCACGCTCATGCCCGGCCGGCGGGCGCGGATGCTGTCGATCAGCTCCCAGAACTGGCGACGCGACAACGGATCGACGCCGGTCGTCGGCTCATCGAGAATCAGCAGGTCGGGATCGTGGATCAAGGCGCAGCACAGGCCGAGCTTCTGCTTCATGCCGCCCGACAACATGGCGGCCGGCCGGTCGCGGAAGGGCGACAAACCCGTGCTGGCCAGCAGTTCGGCAATGCGCTGCTCGCGCTCGCGCTTGCCCTGCCCGAACAGCCGGCCGAAGAAATCGACGTTTTCGAACACCGACAGCGTCGGGTACAAATTCCGGCCCAGACCCTGCGGCATGTAGGCGATGCGCGGCTGCACCGAGGCACGGAAACGGCGGTCGCCGATGTCACCGCCCAGCACTTCAACCTTGCCCGCCTGAATCTGCCGCGCCCCGGAAACCAGCGCCAGTAGCGACGACTTGCCAACGCCATCCGGCCCGATAAGACCGACCATGCAGCCGGCCGGCAAAACGACATCGACCGCCTCCAGCGCCGTCACCGCCCCATAACGGTGGCTGACGCCGGCAAGTTTGGCGACCGGCACGCGGTCCATGACGATTTACTTCCCGTCGATCTGGAGGTTGGCCGGCCACGGCGCGTTGGCGTCGAGGCGCACATAGGCCACGCCCGGCAAACCGCCCTTGGCCAGATCGCGATGCGCCACCAGCCAGGCGGGGTCGGGCTTGACCTTGATGCGGAACATCAGCTTTTCCCGCTCGGTACGCGTTTCGACTTCACGCGGCGTGAATTGCGCTTTCGGCGCCACGAAGCTGACCACCGCCGGAATCGGCTGTCCCGGCAAGGCGTCGAGCAAGATGCGCGCTTCGCTGTTCAGCGCCACCTGGCCGGCCTTGTCGGTCGGCAGGTAGATCGTCATGTACATGTCCGAAAGATCGAGCAGGGTCAGCGCCTTGCCGCCCGCCGCCAGCACCTCGCCCGGCTCGGCCAACCGGTAGAGTACGCGGCCGCTGATCGGCGCCTTGAGAGAGGTATCGTTCAGCGTTGCCTGCAAACTATCCATCTTCGCCACGGCGGCAGCCAAAGCCGCCTCCGCCTCGGCCACCCGGCTCTGCGCCTGATCCATGCCGGCCATCGCGCCTTCCATGCCGGTCTGGTCGGTATCCAGCCTGCTCTTGCTGATGAAGCCCTTCTCGACCAGGCTTTCCGAACGCTTCAAGGTCTTGCCCGCCAGCGACACATCGGTACGCGACTTGCGCACCCCGGCTTGCGACTCCTCAACCGCCCTGCGCGCCTGCACCACCTGCGACTCGGCCGCCCGCAACTGGGCGCGCAGATCGTCCGCATCCAGTCGCGCCACCACCGCCCCCGCCTCGACCGTGTCGCCCTCATGCGGCCCCAACTCCGCCAGCCGCCCGGCAATCTTGGTCGCAATATCCACCTCAACCGCTTCCAACCGCCCGTTCCCCGACGCAAGCCCCGCTGACAAGCCGGCAGGACGCTGCTGATAGAGGAAATACCCGCCTGTTGAGGTCAACGCCAAAAAAAGGCTAAAAATGAAAAACTTCTTCAAACGCCCGCGTTCCATAAGTCACCCGATCAGACTGACCATACGGTCATTATTCATATGAATTATAGGCCGGGGAAAACGACAAGGCTTGCCGTAGATCAATTTTCTGGGGAGTTGATCTGGCTGTCGTTCGCAGGCCATTTCTACAGGTTCGTTTGATGAGGATTTAACGAAGGTAACTATTCGGCCTTATGTGGAGCTCCACATAAGTCTGATTACTTGCCAGTGACCTGAAGGCTACGAATGACTGATCTCTGATGAGTTAACTGCCGTTCGGATAGCTCGATTTTTCGGGGATGCTACGGCTGGTTGTGGCCGATCTTACGCATTCACTATCTTGCCGAAAAGCGGTCCTTAGCAGAAACTAATGTATCAGCGAACGACTGCTTTCGGAAACGGCCTGGAACTTCCGGTGCCGGCCAACTGCCGACCTTCACGATTCCGCCGGCCCGGTCATTCAAAGGTCCGGTCGACTCTGAAACCTGCCGGACGGATAATTCACAGTGATCGGCCAGAGCCGCCGGTGGACTCCTCGCCAGACACGGGCGGCAACGTGGCGGTTACCTGACCGAGGCCAACAAGCACGTCGCCCGGGTTTGGAAAAAGGCGCACGCGCCAAAACGGCTACTGGCGTGAATCGAGTGCTTTCACGCGTGGCTTCGGAGATCGCTTTGTTCCTGTGACAGCGGAAGCGACGAACCCCTCACTACTTCACTTTCAACGCGGCCTGATTCGTTGTATCACCCGATCACTTTTCCTGCTAGGAGGACATCTACTGAAGAGGGGCTATATTTCTGTATATCAATACTGACAACGCAGTTATGCTAAATGCCATAGGGAACTCTGATCCCATACAACCAACGAACAGAATGGTCATTGATGGAACAGCGATACGACGAGCATTACATCCGGTCGATCACGCAGATGGGGGATACCCAGAACGTGGTGACCAGCCAGGCTATTTTCACGACAAGGAAAATCAAGCTCATCGAGAAAGGCGTTCGGGTCAATTCCGCCTTGTTTGAACGTCTGGTCAGTCACAAGCTGATTCCCAAGATTGACCACTGCCTTGCCGTCGAAAACGGCATCAGTCGCGAACGTATCAAAGCGTATGCGATGAACCTGCTCGACACCGATCCGGGGCTCGACGTGCTGCGCGGGGACGCCAAGGTACGAAGTCGCATCGCGCGTGCGTTTGATGAAATCCCGCTCTGCGAGCCGATGGCGTTCAAGCTGACGGTGGCCTGGAGTCAACGCCCGGAAGTATTCGATCACTCGATTCGCGTTGCACTGATCGCGCTGTCGCTGGCGATCCGGAATTTCTTCCTCTCCGTGAAGGAACTGGCAACCCTCGCCGCTGCTGCGGTGTTCCACGATATCGGCATCCTGCACGTCGCACCGGAACTCCTGCGTCCCGGCAGACGCCTCGAGAGATCGGAGCGGCACCACTTGTACGCCCACCCGATCACGGGTTACCTGATCTTGCGCGAGTTTGCCGAATATCATCCGGAAATCAGCCGGACCGTCTTCGAACATCACGAACGTCTTGACGGAAGCGGCTACCCAAGAGGTCTAAAGGAAGAACAAATTTGCCTCGGCGCCCAGATCCTCATGCTGGCAGAAGCGGCCAACACGATCTTTGAACAAGGCCACAAGGCGAAAAACCTCGCCCGGTTCTCGGTCCTGTTGAAGCTGAATCAGAAGAAATTCAACGGCGAGTTAAGCAACTGCCTGCTGGCGCTCGTTCAGGAAATGCAGAGCGACGACGAGGATCACGTGGAGGCGCAGTCCTCGGCTTTTGCCTCGGCGCCAACGCTCGAATCACGCTTGCGCGAAGTCGCCGGTATCTTCAAGGACTGGAAGGTCACCCGAGCGCAATGTCATTCTGCCCTTGAAACCCGCCAGGAGGCACTAACCCTTCCTTCGATCATTGATGAACGAATCCAGGACTTGCAGCGAATGTTGCTGCACGCAGGCTTTGACGTGAGCAACCCGGGAATCCTCATCGCAATTCTCCAGGACGATCCCGAGGCCATGATTGAACTGAACATCCTGCTCGGCGAAGTCCGTTGGCAACTGCGCGAGATCATCTACGAGGCCCATCGGCGCCTGGATGAAAGAGGTGGTGCGGTTGACGGTGTCGAATCATCGGCGCTCGACTGGATCACGCGTAATGAAAAGGCGATTGAACAAATCTAGTGAATGACCAAACGCTCAACCCAGGAATCGCGATAACAATCCTATAACCTTCGTTATAGTATGGTCACCTATCTCAAGACCAATGGATCCGCTTCACCCTCATCGGATTCTTCCAGGCGGCTATAAGCCAAGTAACAGCAAGGTGACCACTGGCGCCTAATTGATCATGCATACCCGTTTCCGACAGCCCAGTCTCAAGCTCACGATCATCGGAATTGTCCTGGTGCTGTTTGTCAGCAGCTTCTGGTTGTTGACGGTTTCCATCGGAAAATCGCTCGAGCGAGACATGAGCGGTCTGCTCGAGGCGCAGCAGTTTTCGTCCGTTTCGTACATCGCCGCAGACATCGAAGCCAAGGTGGCTCAGCGCATCGACTTGCTCAACCAGAACGCGGATCTGGTCGCAAAGTACCTCGACTCACCCGACCAGACGCGAGAGTTCCTGAAAGGCCGTATCGGCTTGCAGGCGCTCTTTCAAGCGGGGATTGTCGTGATCGACAGAAGCGGCACGGGGCGGGCCGAATTTCCGGCTTCGGTTGGACGAGAGGGAGTCTCGTTTGGCGACATAGAATACTTCCGACAAGTGCTGGCGACGGGAAGAACGGCGATCGGCAAGCCCCGGGTTGGCCTGCGTACAAAAGAGCCGGTCGTTGCAATGGCCGCGCCGATCCGTGACCGAAGCGGGGAAATCGCTGGCGTGCTAGTAGGTTATGCCACGCTCGCCGACAAAAGCCTGTTTGGTCAGGTCGAGAACGGCATGGCCGGGAAGACGGGCTGGATCGTTGTTAGCGCTCCGCGCTACGGAACTGTCGTCGCTTCGAGCGACCCGTGGAATCTCCTGCAGCCCGCGCCTATGGCAACGAACCCGGATAGTTCGCTTGCCGATTTCGAGGGCTCCCGCCGGGAGATAGATAGCAAGGGAACCGAGGCCCTCGTCTCGTCGAAGACGATTCCGTCTGCCGAATGGGTCGTGCAGCTAGTGCTGCCGACGGACGAGGCCTTTGCGCCGATCCAGAACATGATGAGGCGTGCCTACAGCATTGCGCTGCTGCTCACGATTGCGACCTTGCTGTGCGTCGGCTATCTGGTCAGACGAGCGCTCCAGCCTTTGGTGGCGGTGACGACGACGATTCGTTCGATGTCCGCCGGCAACGAACGACTGCAGGCGCTGGCGCCGGCCGGTGGTGAAGAAATCCAGAATCTGGTGCTGAGCTTCAACGGCCTCGTCGATCAACGCAATCGCCTGGAGGAAAAGCTTCGCTGGAGCGGCGACCGGCTGAACCGCGCCGAACTCGCGTCAAAATCCGGGAACTGGGAATTGTGGGTTGACTCACAGGTCATCATCGCATCGACGGGTGCCATCAAGATCTATGGCATCGCAACCGATACCGATCTTCGAATTGACTTTGCCGAGGTCAAGAAGCTGGTCCTTCCCGAGTATCGCCCGTTGCTTGACGCCGCCATGCGCGACCTGATCGACAAAGGCCAGCCCTACGACATGGAGTTCAGGATCAGGGCAGCGGACACGGGCGAGATCAAGACGATTCATTCCATCGCCAGTTTCGATTTGGACCGGCGTGCCGTCTTCGGCGTCATCCAGGACGTCAGCGAGCGCGCCAGAATCAAAGACGCGCTCGAGGATGAGGTATCACGTCGGCGTCTCATCCTCGAAAAATCGCGCGACGGAATCGCGTTGCTTCGTACCGACGGCAGTCTTGCCGAATTCAATCCGGCCTTTGCCGCAATGCTTGGGTATTCACCGCAGGAACTCGGACAGATCCGGGTGTGGGACTGGGATTCGCAGTTTAGCCGCGATGAGTTGGAAGAAATCCTGACCAGCCTCGGCGATCGCTACCTCAATCTCGAGACCCGGCATCGGCGCAAGGACGGCACCCAGTACGATGTCGAAGTGAGCATCAGCGGCGTCGAATTGGCCGGCGAGAATTATCTGTTCTGCCTGCACCGAGATACCACGGCGCGCAAGAAGGCGGAAGAAGCCTTGCGACAAAGTGAATCCCGATTCCGCGCCATCTTCGAGGCTTCGCCCATTCCGTATGCCCTCAACGACAGCCAACTCAACGTCACCTACCTGAACACGGCGTTTACACAGACCTTCGGCTATACGCTGGAAGACATCCCGACCCTGGCCGACTGGTGGCCCAAAGCCTACCCGGATCCATCGTATCGACAGTCGATGTTGGCCGCCTGGCAGGCCAACATGGAGAAAGCCGAGCGCGACCACACTCCATTCGAAGCCATCGAAGCGACCATCCAGTGCAAGAACGGGGAGAATCGGACGGCGCTCGTTGCAGTCGCGCCAATGAGTCAATCCCTGGTCGATCTTCATGTGGTGACCTTCTACGACATCACGGAAAGAACCCGGGCCGAGGAAGCGTCACGGCTGGCGGCGAGCGTGTTCACGCATGCCCGCGAAGGCATCATGATCACCGCACCCGACGGCGCCATCATCGACGTCAACACGGCGTTTACGCGCATCACCGGTTACGCCCGGGACGAAGTACTGGGCCGCAATCCGCGACTCCTCGCCTCTGGCAGCCACGACAAGGCGTTCTACATCGTCCTGTGGACCAATCTGCTGGAACGCGGTTACTGGTACGGTGAGATCTGGAATCGCCGCAAGTCGGGCGAGGCTTACGCCGAGATGATCACCATCAGCGCGGTGCACGACAGCCGCGGTGTCATCCGCCACTTTGTCGCCCTGTTCTCCGATATCACGCAACTCAAGGAGCACGAACATGCGTTGGAGCGTTTGGCACACTACGACTCGCTGACCCATCTACCGAACCGGGTGCTCCTGGCCGACCGGCTGCAGCAGACGATGGCGCAGGCGCAACGGCGAAAGCAGCAGTTCGCCGTGGTGTTCATCGACCTTGATGGCTTCAAGGCGATCAATGACTGCCACGGCCACGCCGTTGGCGACCAGTTGCTCATCGCCGTCGCGTCGCGCATGAAACAAATCCTCCGCGACGGCGACACGCTCGCCCGCCTCGGCGGCGATGAATTTATCGCCGTTCTGGTCGACCTCACGCAAGGGCCGGCGGGCGTTTCGACGCTGACCCGCTTGCTGGCTGCAGTGGCGGAACCGGTGATCATTGGCGAACTCGTGCTGCAGGTTTCGGCCAGTCTGGGTGTTGCCTTCCATTCACAAGAGGACGGCATTGCCGGCGACCAGCTCATCCGGCAGGCCGATCAGGCCATGTATCAGGCCAAACTGAAGGGCAAGAATCGTTTTGCGGTTTTCGAACCCGAGCCGATCAGTCCGGCGCATGGGGCACAGGGTGCCCGGGAAGAAACATAGGCAGGTCCCTCGAACAGCGCACTTGCTCGAGATCAAGTCCTTGTACAGTACTTGACCCAATGCCATGGTTATTCCGGATTGAATTGATTGAACGATAGCGTCAGAAACGTTCCGAATTCGGGGTTATCGGCAAGCGCGGGTCGGTGTCGGTCAACCAAGAGAGATTCGAGGCAAGTCTATGCCCACGGGTCCGTGCCCAATAGTTGAGCAACCAGAATTAACCTAGAAACCGTAGTTGGTTGATGCGTTATGCATGATTTTTGATTAATTGAGAAGTCGGAGGCGGGCCGATGCTGGCGAGGGCGCGCTTGAGATGATCGCAAACGCGTTGCCAGACTGTTGCGGGATGCAACTGCTCCGCAGCTTGGGCGTTCCAGCCTTGAAGCAAGGTAGAAACGCGCATCAGCGCGGCCTGCGCTTTCTCGAAATGGGCATGCAAACCGGTCAGGGTGATGGTTGTTTGTCCGGCGTGTTCGGTCCTGCGCCCGACCGAGGCCATCAGCCACGGCCGGCTGGTAATTGCCTCGTGCCGGACGTCGGGACGGGCCAGACGTACCTTTGCGCGGCAGTCGGCGAAACAGGTCGGCGTAGGCACGGACAAGCTTGACGCACTGGAGCCTGAATGAGCGGAGGCGGTGTCAAGGGACCGTGGAATAAATGGGAGGGACCCACGGCGTCGTGTGCCGTGGGAGGGCACCCGTTTATGCCGCGAAAGCC
>NZ_JAGOIT010000185.1 GCF_017995515.1 Propionivibrio sp. | reverse complement strand
TCAAGGCCGACTACCTCGCCTTCGCCGCCAGACTCGGCATCAATGACGTGCGCTTCATCCCGATCTCGGCGCTGGCCGGCGACATGATCGTCGACCGCGGCGAGCGCCTGGGCTGGTACGACGGCCCGACGCTGCTCGACATCCTCGAGAGCGCCCCCGCCGCGCACACCGAGCAGGCCGAGGACTTCCGCTTCCCGGTGCAGTTCGTGTGCCGCCCGCAGGATTCGGCCAACCCCGAGCTGCACGACTACCGCGGCTTCATGGGCCGGGTGGAATCGGGCGAGATTGCCGTCGGCGACGCCGTCACCGTGCTGCCCTCGGGCGCCACCAGCCGGGTCAAGCACATCGAGCTTGGCGGCGAACGCCTGGCGCGCGCGATCCACGAGCAGTCGGTGACGCTGTTGCTCGAAGACGAGATCGACATCTCGCGCGGCGACATCATCGTCAAGTCGGCCGAAGCGCCCGAGCCGGTCAAGCAGATCGATGCCACCGTGTGCTGGCTGTCCGAGACGCCGCTGAGCCCGGCGCGCACCTACCTCGTGCGCCACACCACGCGCGAGGTGAAAGCCAAGCTGGCGAAGATCGACTACCGGCTGGATGTGAACACGCTGGAGCAGGAGGCCACCAGCGGCCTGGCGATGAACGACATCGCCCGCATCACCCTCAAGCTCGCCCAGCCGATCGTCGCCGACCGCTACCAGACCAACCGCGGCACCGGCGCCTTCATCATCATCGACGAGAGCACCAACAACACGGTAGGCGCGGGCATGATCGGCTGATCGCCGCGCGGCGCGCAGCTGGACGAGGGTGCGCACGATTACCCCCACACCAATTTTTGCGTCGCCTTTTTTTACACACCGACCAAGCATCGAAAGAAAAACCTCATTGAATCATTTGCTTGCGAATTGGCACAGATAGTGCTTTACCCCGGTTGCACGCATCTCCAGACCTCCGCGGAGCGGGGCGAGAAAAGCGTGACGCTCGTACTCTCAATTCTTGATACCCGGGGACAACAACATGAAACGACTCCTGCTCACCAGCCTCCTGAGTGCTGGCCTCGTCGCGGCCGCCACCGCCGCCCCGATCACCCTCACTGGAAGCTATGTCCAGGTCGGCGTGAGCGACTACGGCACGCTCGGCAGCAACAGCAGCTCTCCTCCGGGCATCCGGCACGACCCGACCGGTGGCGGTAATTTTGCGCCTGGCGGCATTGCCAACGACTATCTCACGCCGGGCACGCCGAGCGAGGCCTTCGCCGTGAACAGCGTGCAAACGGGTCTCCGCATCAACAGTAACGTGGGCACTTCAAACTTCGGCTCGAGCTCGCCGACGCTCTTGACTGGTTCAGCCGCCAACGGGTACGACAATGCCGCAAGTTGGACAGGAGCCCTCTCCGGCTCGCTCAGCATCACTAACAGCTACTTCTTCAACACGGGCGACGAGCGTGTCCTGATTAGAACCGTGATCACCGCCCTGCGGGACCTGACGGACCTGGTCTTCGGCCGCCACCTGGACCCGGATCCGGACGTAAACCGCTTTGGCTCTTACGCCACCGTAAACACCCGTGGCAACTCCCTGTTCGCACCGGAGGATCTCGTCTCGGCAGCCGGCTCAAGCACCGGTCTGACCATCGGCCTGCTGAACCTGAGCAGCTATGACTCCAACACCGGCATCAACAACTCTTGCTGCTCCATCGACAACCCTTACGCGGTATTGGCCGGTTACGGTCCAGTCTCGCCAACCACCAGTACCGGCGACTACGGCCTGCAGATGGCTTGGCGAATTGGCAGCCTGGCTAGCGGCGCGTCGGCAACCATCGAATACGCGTACGTGATGGGCGACAAGCAGGACACAGTCGGCGGCGACGGCACGGTGCCCGAGCCTGGCTCGCTTGCCCTGCTGGGCCTTGGCCTTGCCGCTCTCGCGCGCATGCGTCGCAAGGCTTGAGCCCGAACCTTGGGGCGTTTTCCACTGACATTGACGGCCTCGCGAGTAAGGTCACGTCCGAACCGCCCCAGACCTTATTCGTAAGGGGCAGGCCCAAGTCCCAGGCAAACCGGACCTGCGACGGTCACGCCACCGCCGTTCCGATTTCGAGTTGAATTCACGGTAAAGTTTCGGGGGCAACAAGAGTTGTCCCCGAAATGCCTAGTGCTCTTCAATGCGATGTCAGACAGGCAAATTTCCACGCAGAACACGACACGCCTCGACAAATGGCTCTGGGCCGCGCGCTTCTTCAAGCACCGCAGCGCCGCCACCGAGGCGGTCGACGGCGGCAAGGTCAAGCTCAACGGCGTCGCGGTCAAGCCTGCGCGTGACGTGAAGGTCGGCGACCGGCTCGACATCACCGTCGGCGAAGACTCGCGCACGGTGCTCGTGCGCGCCATCGCCGACAAACGCGGCTCGGCCACCGTGGCGCAGACGCTGTACGAGGAAACGACCGAGAGCATCGACGCGCGCGAACACGCCCGCGACCTGCGCAAGTTCGCCGCCACACCCGGCGCCGACCTGCACGGCCGCCCGACCAAGCGCAACCGCCGGCGGATGGACCGCTTCGGCGGCTGCTGAACCTGACGCAGGCCGTTGCGGCCGACGCTACGACACGTGCGCCTTCGCGGCCAGACGATCGCTCACCCGCCATCCCGCACCGCAACGCTGCGGCGCCAAGCGATGGAGGCGTGACCCGCTCACGCGCCTCACTCCTCCATCGGCCTGAACACCCACTCCGCATAGCTGCTCGCGCTCCCCGCCACATCGCCCAGCTCAGGCGGGAAGCCATCGCGCCGGATCGGCGCCTGCGTCGACAGGCTATGCACCGCGAGGATCGCGTTGCCGTCGCGCTCGATGCCCCACTCGGTCGTGCCGGTCATCGGGTCGCGATAGACCTTGCGCA
>NZ_JAGOIT010000040.1:29016-30892 GCF_017995515.1 Propionivibrio sp. | reverse complement strand
TCACAGAAGAAGGTGCCGCAGTGTCTCCGATGATTCGCTATTGAGGTGGTTGCATTGCCTTCTGTTTGGGCTGAACCCAGTGTCCACCGTTGTCCTTTCGGGTCGTTAAGTCAGGATAGGTGAGTACCATCTCCAGCAACCCAGAGTGGCCATACTTCTGTGGAGAGAAACCGGGGTCACTTCGTCTCATGTATTGGCCAAGCGCTCCCAATCCGACCCACCCCTCCGATGATTCCGCTGCTAGCAGTGATACTGCTGCGATGATGGCTTTGGGCCTCCTCTTTGGGGTGGGCACGCTTGCTGCCTTCGTACTATCGGTTTCGGGCGGCGAATACTCGAAAAACTGATCACTAGCGTTTCTCAAGGCATCTGGCGTTTTCTCTTCTCCGACAATACAGACAGTTGCTCCCCGCTCGCGTAGTTTCCTGCAAAGGTATGCAAAATCTGAATCGCTGGTGACAAGGCAGTAGGTATCTGCACGTTCATCGAACAAGTCCTCAATTGCATCAAGCGCCAGCGCGATGTCGGATGTGTTCTTGCCAGCCGCATACTGGTATTGAAGACAAGGTGTGAAAGCGAGCCGAACCAGAGCCTCTTGCCATTTGTTGGCCAAGGTTGCATGGTTCCCATAACCTCTTCTGACGACCACGCGGCCAAACTGCACGACGACACGAAGCGCATACTCAAGAATGTCTGGCGACGTGTTGTCACAATCGACGAGGACGGCTACCCGGTCGCCATTTTTTGACATGTCGGACATGGCTTTCCTAATCTGTTTTGGATTATGGAGCGTACCACAACGGCATTTGCGCCTGAGTCCGACGAATGCAATACGGGTACCTCACTCGAAGCGCAACGCCACGATCGGATCAAGCCTTGCCGCGCGCCGGGCCGGCATGTAGCCGAAGATGACGCCGATGGCGGCGGAGAAGGCGAGCGCGATGAGGTTGATGCTCGGGTTGAAGAGGAAGGGCATGCTCATCAGCGTTGAGAGGCCGAGGCAGGCGAAGAAGGCGAGGATGATGCCGACCAGTCCGCCGAGCGCCGAGAGGACGACGGCTTCGATCAGGAACTGCAGCAGCACTTCGTGTTCGAGCGCGCCGATGGCGAGCCGGATGCCGATCTCGCGCGTCCGTTCGGTGACCGAGACCAGCATGATGTTCATGATGCCGATGCCGCCGACGAGCAGGCTGACCGCGGCGACGGCGCCGAGCAGGCCGGTCATCGTGCGGATGGTGCCGGAGAGCGTTTCGGCGATCTGTTTGGTGTCCATGATGCTGAAGTTGTCGTCGGCGTTCTCGGCCAGTTTGCGCCGCTCGCGCATGAGCAGGCGAATCTGTTCCATCGTCGTCGTTGCATTGACGCCATCGCGCATCGAGAGCATCAGCGTCGACACGTCGGTCGTCCCGGTCAGGCGGCGTTGCGCGGTGCGGATCGGCATCAGCACGACGTCGTCCTGATCCTGCCCCATCGCGCCCTGGCCCTTGGCGGCGAGCGTGCCGATGATCTGGCAGGAGAAGTTCTTCACGCGGATCTCGCCGCCGAGCGGCGAGGCGTTGCCGAACAGCTGCTTCTTCACCGTGGCGCCGATGACGCAGACGGCCTTGCCGGCGGCTTCTTCGTCGTCCTCGAACTGGCGTCCGGCGTCGATTTTCCAGTTGCCGGCGGTGAAGTAGGCGTTGCTTGTCCCGTTGACGGTCGATTGCCAGTTCTGCGCGCCGGCGACCAGCGTCACCTTGCTGCCGACGACGGGTGCGACGGCCTTGAGCGAAGGCACCTGGTTCTCGATGGCCTCGACGTCGGCGAGCTTGAAGGCGGGTGCGCCGGCACTGTCGCGCCCCGGTCCGAGATTCTGGCCCGGACGCAGGATCAGCAA
>NZ_JAGOIT010000040.1:26368-28916 GCF_017995515.1 Propionivibrio sp. | reverse complement strand
CGGCTGGCGTAGTGCGCCATCTCGGGCTCGTGCGTAACCATCAGGACGGTGATGCCGTGCTCGCGGTTGAGTGATACCAGCAGATCCATGATCTCGTGTCCGCGCTGGCTGTCGAGGTTGCCGGTCGGTTCGTCGGCGAGCAAGACGAGCGGGCGGGTGACGATGGCGCGGGCGATGGCGACGCGCTGTTGCTGGCCGCCGGAGAGTTCGGCCGGCGTGTGGTGCTCCCAGCCGGTCAGGCCGACCATCGCCAGCGCCTCGCGCGACGCGGCGTGGCGGTGCTTGGCGTCTTCACCGCGATAGAGCAGCGGCAGCTCGACGTTCTCCTGCGCCGAAGTCCGGGCGAGCAGATTGAAACCCTGGAAAACGAAGCCGAGGTAGTGGCGGCGCAAGAGCGCGCGCTGGTTGCGCGTGAGCTGGTCGACGCGCACATTCCTGAAGACGTAGGCGCCGGTGGTCGGCGCGTCGAGGCAGCCGAGGACGTTGAGTGCCGTCGATTTGCCCGAACCGCTCGGTCCCATGATGGCCACGAATTCGCCCTCGCGGATGGCGAGATCGACGCCGCGTAGCGCCTGGAAGGCGGCAACGCCCTCGCCATAGGTCTTGGTGACTTGCTGGAAGGCGATCAGCGCGTCCTGGGACTCGGCACTCACTTTTTCGCTTCCTGATAGTCGGTGATGACGGCCATGCCGGCCTTCAGGTCGCCGCCGGTGATCTCGGTCTGCCGGCCGTTGCTGGCGCCGACCGTGACCGATACCGGTCTGGGCTGGTCGTTGTCGAGCACCCAAACCTGCGGCTCGGCGGCGCTGCTCTTCTTGACCTGGGGCTTCTTCTGCTGCGGTGGGCGCGGCATCAGGCGCGAGATGAAACTCCCCTGCGGCCCGGCTTCGGCGGTACTTGGCGGAGAAAAGCGCAGCGCGGCGTTGGGCACCGTGAGCACGTTCTCGCGATTCGCCGTGACGATGCGCGCCGTCGCCGTCATGCCCGGCCTCAACGCCAGATCGTCGTTGGCGACGCTGAGTACCGTCTTGTAGGTGACGACGTTGTCGGTCGTCGTCGAGCCGATGCCGACGCGCTGCAAGGTTGCCGGGAAGTCACGGTTCGACCAGGCCGAGACGGTGAAGCTCGCCGGCTGGCCGACCTGCACGCTGCCGACGTCCGCTTCGTCGACCTTCACCTGCAGTTCCATCCTGGTCAGGTCTTCGGCAAGGGTGAACAACACCGGCGTCGTCATCGTCGCCGCAACCGTCTGTCCCGGCTCGACCTCGCGCGTGAGCACGACACCGTTGATCGGCGCGCGGATGACGGCCTTGGCGATGTTCGTTTCGTCCGACTTGAGTGTCGCCTGCGCCTGGACGACAGTTGCCTTGGCACTGTCGACGTTGGCAACGGCGCGTTGATGGCTGGCCTCGGCCGCTTCGAGCTCGGTCTTCGACGGCACCTTGCCGCCCGAGAGTTCAGCCACGTGGCGCAGGCGATTGAGATTGGCGCGCGATTCGGCGGCCGTGGCTTCCATCTGCGCGACGTTGGCTTGCGCCGCGGCAACGGCGGCGCGCGATTTCGCGGCGGTATCCTGCAACCTGGAGGTATCGAGACGGGCGATGATCTGACCCTGTTTCACCGTGTCGTTTTCGTTGACCAGCACGGTTTCGAGCGTGCCCGAAAGCTCGCTGCCCACGTCGACCGAGCGCGTCGGCTGCAACGTGCCGCTCGCCGAGATGGTGACGACCAGTTTGCCGGTCGTCGCCTCCTCGGTCAGATACTGGCCCTGCGGCGCGCCGTTGCCGCCGGCGAACAGGAAATAGGCGGCGACCGCGACGACGAGGGCGCCGCCAACCAGGTAGCGCTTCTTGCCGCCCGGGCGCGACGGGGCGCCTGTCTTGAGGAAGTCGGGGAGTTCGGGGTGCTCGGTCATCTTATTCATGTTGTTCGTGTTCTTTTCGGGTAGCAGGCGCAAATTGACGTTCGTGTAAGCAACTGACGGATCTCTACCACCGCTCGCCCTGAGCTTGTCGAAGGGCACGATGCCCACAGTGCGCCTGTTCATGCCCTTCGGCAGGCTCAGGGCAGGATTCGACAGGCTCACCACGAACGGTAACTGGGTTGTCGGTCGCGATTGCGAGTCTCCGGAACAATCTCACGCCTCCGTGCTCTGCCAGCCGCCGCCCAGCGCCTTGTAGATCTGAATGGCAGCGGTCAGCAGGTCTGCATTGGCGCTCGCAAGCGCGTCTTCGGCGCTGAGGCGGGTGCGGTCGGTATCGAGCACCTTCTGGAAGTCGGCGGCGCCCGCCTGGTACAGGGTGCGCGCAAGGTCGTTGGCACGGCGCGCCGACTCGGCCGCTTTCTGCCGGGCCTCGACGCGCTGGCGGCCGACGGCGTAGGCGGTCAGGGCGTTCTCGACGTCCTCGAACGAGGTGAGGATGGCCTTCTCGTAGGCGATCAGCGCCTGCTCCTGCACCGCGTCCTGCACGGCAATGCGGCTTGTGATGCGGCCGCCGTCGAACAGCGTCCAGGCCAGGCTGCCGACCAGCGAGGAAACAACGCCGTC
>NZ_JAGOIT010000040.1:0-26268 GCF_017995515.1 Propionivibrio sp. | reverse complement strand
TGGCCTTCTCGTAGGCGATCAGCGCCTGCTCCTGCACCGCGTCCTGCACGGCAATGCGGCTTGTGATGCGGCCGCCGTCGAACAGCGTCCAGGCCAGGCTGCCGACCAGCGAGGAAACAACGCCGTCTGCACCGCCCAGCGCGGCGGCGCTGAACGCCTGCCAGCCGAAGGAGCCGGAGAGTGCAAGACTCGGGTAGCGGTCGGCTTCGCGTTCGGCGCTGCGCGCGATCTCGGCCTGTAGCGTGAACTCGGCGGCGCGCACGTCGGGGCGCTGGCGCAACGCGTCGGCCGGGATGCCGACGGCGATTTCGCTCGGCGCCACGGGCAGCGGTCTGGCCTCGGCAAGCGATTCGCGCAGGCTGCCGGCGGGACGGCCGACGAGCACGGCGAGGTGATGTTCGGCTTCGGCGCGCGCGCTTTCGAGGCCGGGAATCGTCGAGCGCGTTTGTTCCAGTGTGGTGCGCGCCTGGTCGACGTCGAGTGCGCTGGCGAGTCCGGCGAGTGCACGCCATTCGGTGATCTGTACGGTTTCGCCCTGGCTGGCGACGTTGTCGCGCGCGATGACGAGGCGCTGCTGCGCGGCGCGCAGATTGACGTAATTGAGCGCGACCTCGGCAGCCAGCGAGGCGCGTGTCGAATCGAGCGTGGCTTCGGCGGCGGCGACGTCGGCCGTGGCGCCGTCGGCCGCATCGCGCAAGCCACCGAAGATCGAGGGTTCCCAGCTGGCGTCGAAGCCGGCCCGATAGACCGTGCGCGACGCGTCGTTGCCGCCGGCCTCGGTGCCGGTGCGCGAGCGGGTTGCAGAGGCCGAGGCGCCGATCGTCGGGTAGAGATTGGCCACGGCGAGGTCGCGGCTGGCGCGCGACTGGCGCAAGCGGGCCTGCGCGGTACGCAGGTCGGGCGCCGCCATCATCGATTCGGCGATCAGCGCGTCGAGCTGCGCGTCGCCAAACTGCCGCCACCAGCCGATGAGGGATTCCGGCGTGGCGGCGGCCGTCCTGATCGCCGGGTCGCTGCGCGTCCAGGCCGGTGGTGTCGTCACCGACGCCACCGGCGTAGCATCACCGTGCCGCCCGGCGAACTGGGCGCAGGCGCTCAGCGCGAGGCTGAGCGCAACGACTGCGGTTTGCGTGAAGCGTCGATCCATCGGCGCTTACTTCGCGTCGGGCGCTGGACCGCGACCGTCGCGCGGGCCACGTCCGTCACGGTCGCCCCAGCCGCCGTGGTGGCCGCCCATCTTGCCCATGCGTTCGCTCATGCCCTTGAAGAAGACGCGCACCTTCTCCTTCTGCTCGGCGTTCAGCGTGTCATAGACGGCGAACCAGCGGTCGCGGTTCTCCTGATGCAGCTTCTGACCCTCGGTGCGGAAGTCGTCCATGCGCTTGGCCACGTCACGAAGATCGGTGCCCGGCTTGTCGATCAGCGCCTGGATTTCGTCGTGATGCTTGGTCATCCGTTCGCGCATGCCGGCCATCGCGTCCTTGCTCGCCTTGTCGGCCTGCTGCCAGGCGGCTTCCTGCTTGGCGTCGAGCTTCAGGTCGTCGTGCAGGCGTGCGATGCCCTTGCCGCTGAACATCATGTGATGGTCGGGCCTGCCGCCGTCCGGTCGGTCGCCGCCGAACGGCATGGCCATGGCGCTGGTGGCGATACCGAGAGCGATGGCCGATGTGGCAAGGAACAGTCTGGGGGAGAGTCTGGTTTTCATTGCGTATCCTTTTCTATCGGTTGATCCGTCGTGCCGTGCCAGCGAGCGCATGGCCTCTTTCGACGACGCCATTTTCGGCCGGCCCCGGTTGCAAAGGATTTCAGCTCCGGGGAAGATGGTTTCAAATTGTTTCCCGTGCCAGCCAGCGCGAAATGCGGGGCATAGAATGGCCGCCATGCTAAACCGCTTCCTATGGGGGAAGGCAGTTAACCACAACACCTGCAACGAACGCGATGACCGCGCGATAACTTGCACGGATTTACAAGTTCAAGGCTCTGTCATGAAAAAGATTCTCCTCGTCGACGACGACCCCGAGCTGCGCCAGTTGCTGGCGACCTACCTTGGCCGGCACGGCTTCGACACGCTGCTCCTGCCCGACACGCGCCAGCTCGACGCCTACCTCGAGCGCTTTCAGCCGCATCTCGTCGTGCTCGACCTGATGATGCCGGGCGAGGACGGGCTGGCCGCCTGCCGGCGCCTGCGCGGGCGTGGCGAGACGCTGCCGATCATCATGCTCACCGCGCGAGACGAGCCGGTCGACCGCGTCATCGGGCTGGAAATGGGCGCCGACGACTATGTCGGCAAGCCCTTCGACCCGCGCGAACTGGTCGCCCGCATCGAGGCCGTGCTGCGCCGCGGCCAACAGTCGACGGCGGCGCCCGATGCGAACGGCGGCGTCATCACCTTCGGCGACTGGAGCCTCGATCGCGGCACGCGCCAGCTGTCGCGCAGCGGCGAAGTCGTCGCGCTGACCAGCGGCGAGTTCGCGCTGCTCAACGCGCTGGTCGCCAACGCGCGACGCCCGATGAAGCGCGAGCGCCTGCTCGAACTGACGCGCGGCGACGACAGCGAGTCGTTCGACCGCGCCATCGACGTGCAGATTCACCGACTTCGACGTCTGCTCGAAGCCGACCCGGCGCGGCCGCGCTACCTGCAGACGGTGTGGGGCGTCGGCTACGTGTTCGTCCCCGATGGCGACCATGGCGATAAAAGCGAGGGCTCGCCGCAGTGAAGCTTTTGCCTTCGTCGCTTGCTGCGCGCACGGTCCTGCTCGTCATCGCCATTGTCGCGGTCGCCGAGTGGGTGACTTTTTCGCTGGTGTTCAGGAAGGGCGAAATTGCCCACGTGCGGCAGACGACGCAGTTTATCGTCGGGCAGATCAAGCTCCTGCAAACCGTGCTGCCCGGACTCGACGCCGAGGCGCGGCGCCGGCTCGAAGAGCGTGACGTCGGCGAGCCCGGCATGCAGCTTGTTCCCGATGGCCCCTCGGTGCCCGAATACTCACCGCGCTTTGGTTTCGCCAGTGACCTGGCCGAGCGGCTTGGACACAAGCTCGACGAACCGGTCATCCTCCGGCACGACGGACGGCGCGAACCGGGTGGCCTGTGGATCGGCTTCATGGCCGGCGGCGAACGCTGGTGGCTGGTGCTGCCGCCGCCGCGCTTCAAGGCGCCGGGTCTGCCGCACGACCTCTGGCTGTGGCTGGCGGCGACGCTGGCGACCCTGATGCTGATCGCCGGCCTGTTCGTGCGTGGCATCGTGCGTCCGTTGGCCAGCCTTGGCGCGGCGGTCGACGCGGTCGGTGACGGTAGCACGCGCAAGGTCGAGCCGGAGGGGCCGAGCGAGGTGCGTCGTCTCGCCGTGCAGCACAACACCATGGTCGACCGGCTGGTTGCCGCCGACGCCGAGCGCCGCGAAATGCTTGCCGGCCTGACGCACGACCTGCGTGCGCCGCTGGCGCGCGTGCGCGTGCGCCTCGCCTTGCTTGAAAACGACGCCGAGCGGGAAGGACTGACGCGCGATGCGGACGACATGGAACGCATCGTCGACCAGTGCCTCGCCTTCCTGCGTAGCGAGGAAGGCGCGCAAGCCGTACAGCCGATCCTGATCGCTGACGCGGTGAGCGACGAGGTCGCGCGTCAGCGCGAGTTGGGCCGTCCTGTCGAAATCGCGGTGAGCGATGCAGCGGCGACCGTCGAAGTGGCGATCGCGCACGGCAACCTGCAACGCGTGCTCGACAACCTGATCGGCAATGCGCTGCAGTACGGCGCGCCGCCGGTCGAGATCGCGCTCGCCGTCGAGCGCCAGGGTTTCGTCTCGCTCAAGGTGGGCGATCACGGCGCCGGCATCCCGTCCGAACAGCGCGAACGCGCGTTCGAAGCCTTCGCCCAGATCGACCCGGCGCGCGCCACGCGCGGCAGTTGCGGGCTGGGGCTGGCGATCGTGCGCCGCATCGTCAAGGTGAGCGGCGGGGAAGTCGTGTTGGGCGAGGCGCCGGGCGGCGGGCTGCAAGTCGAACTGAGCCTGCCGCTGGCGGCGACCTGAGCGCGCATTTCGGCGCGGAAGGGCGCAGAATAGGCGGCAGCAACCGATTGGGGAGGCCGGCATGAGTCACAAACACCTGCACCTGCTGCAAACGATCTACCACGACCCGATCAGCGCCAACATCCACTGGCGCGAGATCGAGTCGCTGCTCACGCACCTCGGCGCCACGGTCGAACCGGCGCACGGCGGGCGGGTGCGCGCGGTGCTCAACCGCGTCGAGGTCTTCCTGCATCACCCGCACAACAACTCGACCTGTGCCAAGCCGGAAATCAAGCAGATCCGCGAATTCCTGGCGCATGCCGGCGTGACGCTGTCCTCCTACGAGGCGAGTTGATCCAAGCCTAAGCGTTGCTGCGCACCAGCTTCAGCGAGAAGTAGAGGAACAGGCCGCCGCAGGCGCGGTTGAGCCAGGCGGCGATGGCCGGCGAGGCCTTGAAGCGGCTGGAAACGGTCGCCGACGACCAGGCGACGAAGAGGTTCCACAGCGTGGCGTTGAAGGTGAACACCACGCCGAGAAAGAGCATGCCGAGTCCCTTGCTCGGGCTTGCCGCGTCGATGAATTGCGGCAGGAAGGCGAGGAAGAAGAGCGCGACCTTCGGGTTCAGCGCGTTGGTCAGAAAGCCGCCCCAGAAGACGCGTGACAGTGCTTCGGCGGCCAGGGTCTTGGCCGCATCGGTCGGGCGAGCATGGCGCACGATCATCGAAACCCCGAGGTAGAACAGGTAGGCGGCGCCGACGTACTTGACGATGGCGAAGCCGAGCGCCGATGCCGAGAGCAGCGCCGACAGCCCGAGCGCGGCGGCGCTCACATGCACGAAACAGCCGGCGCCGATGCCGAGCGCGGCGACTGCACCGGCGCGCGCGCCCTGGCTCGCCGAACGGCCGACGATGTAGAGCGTGTCGGCGCCGGGCGTGATGTTGAGCAGCAGTCCGGCGATGACGAACATGACCAGATCGTGGGTGCCGAACATGGCTTCTTCCTGAAAAAGTTACGGCTGATGCGCCGGTCGCCGGCTGTGCAGCCAGGCGGCGGTCGCGCCAAAGAACATCATGCCGCCCATGCCGCAAGCCAGCGTCAGCGTCGAGCCCCAGACGAGCGGCGCGATGACGCCGGCGAGCAGGCCGTTGAAACCGGACTGCAGGAACATCTGGCACGAGGCGGCGAGGCCGCGCTGCTGCGGGAAGGGGTCGAGCGAGAGCAGCGTCAGACTGGGCATGGCGACCGACATGCCGAAGGTATAGACGAAGATCGGCAGCACGCTCCACGGCAGCGCCGGCGGCAGCGCGAGGTTGAGCGCGACGTTGCACAGCGTCGCCGCGCCCATGATCAGGTAGCCGCGCTTGATCGTCTGGCGTGCGGTGATCTTGCCGGCGAAGCGCCCCGAGAGCCACGAGCCGCTCATCAGGCCCATCATCGCCGGCCCGAACAGCCAGAAGAAGCCGGTTTCCGGCACGCCGAGGTGGCGCATCAGGAAGATCGGCGCCGACATCACGTAGATGAAGAAGCCGCCGAAGTTGAAGGCAAGGCCGGCGCAGGCGAGCAGGAAGGCGGGCGAGGTCAGTACGTGCCAATAGGCGCGTGCGAGATAGGTCGGGTGCAAGGGCTGGCGCTGCGCTTCCGGCAAGGTCTCGGGCAACAGCCGCCAGCAGGCGAACCAGACCATGAAGGTGGCGACGACGAGGAAGACGAACACCGACTGCCAGCCGAACCACTGCTGCAGCCGGCCGCCGATCACCGGCGCAATCGCCGGTCCCAGGGCGAACATCATGCTGATGTGCGACATCAGGCGTTGCGCGGCAGCGCCATCGTAGAGGTCGCGCACGATGGCCCGACTGACGACGATGCCGGCGCCGGCGGTGATGCCTTGCAGTGCGCGCAGCACCCAGAGATGCTCGATGCGTGTCGCGAATACGCAGCCGGCCGAGGCGAGTCCGAACAACGCCAGCGAGACGAGCAGCACGCGGCGGCGGCCGAGCGCATCGGCGATTGCGCCGTGCCAGAGCGACATGAGGGCGAACGGGAGCATGTAGGCGGTGAGCGTTTGCTGCACCTCGAGCGGTGTCGCGTTGAGGCTGGCGCCTATGTCCTGGAATGACGGCAGGTAGGTGTCGATCGAGAACGGGCCGAGCGCGGAGAGTCCTGCAAGCAGGATCGTCATGCCGCGCGGCGAGAGGGTACGGGTCGGTTGCAAATCAGTCCTTGGTGAAACGGCGGTACTGCACCGCCTCGGCGATGTGGGCCGGAAGAATGGCGTCGCTCGCCGCCAGATCGGCGATCGTGCGTGCCACCTTGAGCACGCGGTGATACGCGCGCGCCGAGAGGTTGAGGCGAGTGACGGCGTTTTTCAGCAACGCGGCGCCGGCCGCATCGGGCTGGCAGTGCGCGTCGATTTCCTTGGTGGTGAGATGGGCATTCGCCTTGTTCTGGCGCGCGTGCTGTCGGGCGCGTGCGGCGCTGACGCGCGCGCGGACGGTTGCCGACGATTCACCCTCGGCGGCGCCCTGCAGCGCCTCGGCCGGCAGCGCCGGCACCTCGATCTGCAGATCGATGCGGTCGAGCAGCGGGCCGGAGAGCTTGCTGCGATAGCGCGCCACCTGGTCCGGTGTGCAGCGGCAGCGGTTGCCCGCTTCGCTCGTGCCGTGGTGGCCGCAGGGGCACGGATTCATCGCTGCGATGAGCTGGAATTGCGCCGGGAAGTCGGCCTGCCGCGCCGCGCGCGAGATATGGATGCGGCCGCTTTCCAGCGGTTCGCGCAAGGCTTCGAGCACGCGGCGGTCGAACTCGGGCAGTTCATCAAGAAATAGAACGCCTTGGTGCGCCAGCGAGATTTCGCCCGGATGCGGCACGCTGCCGCCGCCGACAAGGGCGGCCGAAGAGGCGGTGTGGTGCGGCGATCGGTACGGATGACGCTTGAAGCTCTCGGGTCGGAACTGCCCGGCGAGCGAGAGCACGGCCGCCGATTCGAGCGCCGCTTCCTCGCTCATCGGCGGCAAGAGGCCGGGCAGACGCGTGGCAAGCATCGACTTGCCGCTGCCCGGCGGGCCTGCAAACAGAATCGAGTGAGCCCCAGCGGCGGCGATCTCCAGCACGCGCTTGGCTTGCGTCTGCCCGCGCACGTCGGCGAGATCAGGGTGGCCAACCGGATCGGTGGCGTCGTTTGCATCCGGCAGGCACGGTTCGAGAGCCCCCTGGCCGGCGAGATGCGCGCAGACTTCGAGCAGCGTGTGCGCCTTCAGGATGTTCGCGTTGCTTGCCAGCGCGGCCTCTCTCGCGCTCGTCTCCGGCAGCACGAAACTGCGCTTCTTCTCACTGGCGGCCAGCACCATCGCCAACGCGCCGCGAATCGGGCGCAGCTCGCCCGAGAGCGAGAGTTCGCCGGCGAACTCGTAGTCGGCGAGCGCCTTGTCGGGAATCTGCCCGGAAGCGGCGAGGATGCCGAGCGCAATCGGCAGGTCGAAGCGCCCCGATTCCTTCGGCAGGTCGGCCGGCGCCAGGTTGACGGTGATTCGCTTCGCCGGGAACTCGAAGCCCGAATTCTGCAGCGCGGCGCGCACGCGGTCGCGCGCTTCCTTCACTTCGGTATCGGGCAAGCCAACCAGCGTCACCTGCGGCAGACCGCCGGCCAGGTGCACCTCGACGGCGACTTCCGGCGCGGAAAGTCCGTCCAGACCACGGCTATGAACGATGGCGAGCGGCATGGGGTTTCAGGAGTGGGAGATGCGGAGGGAAAAATCGGCAACGGTATGAAGACTGTTGCCCGTGACAAATGCGATGAGCGCTTGATTATAAACCGCAAGCAATGGCCTTGCTTTATGCGCTGACCATCGGGACGGGGCAATCGCTTACACATTCATCATTTAATTGATTTCTTGGTGCTCGGCTGAGATCGAGGCCGAAGGCCGAGGAGTTCAGCGCGGTAGAGTGGTTTTCGGGAAGCGCGGCTGCTGCGCCATCGCGGTCGCGTCGGGCGCGGCGGGTTTGCACGTATATCGGGAGCTCTTTCTTCCGAAACGGTTCGCGACAGGGAGGCCATTTTGCTCTAGACTCCATCCCTTCTGCTGCAAAAATCAAATGTGCGTTTCAAGGCCTTGCTGCCGCGTGTCGGGTAAATGGATGCCGGCAGAGCATCCGTTTTTTGCTTGCCAGAAGACCCATTATCAGATTGGCCTGCCGAGCGGTCGTTTCGCTGTGCTTGCCTTCAAATACAAAGACAGGGTTTGTTGGGTTGCGTTGTTTTTCATACCGAGGGGATCGATGAAAAGGCTCATGAATCAGGTCGGCAAGATTCGTGATGAAGCGCTGGACGGTTTTGCGCTGGCGCATGCGGAGACGGTGGAGGTGGGCGCCGAGCGGGAATACGTAAGAAGGCGTCAGGTCAAGCCGGGCAAGGTCGCGTTGATATCGGGCGGTGGTGCCGGACACGAACCGCTGCACATCGGCTTTGTCGGACACGGCATGCTCGACGCTGCGTGTCCGGGGCAGATCTTCACCTCGCCGAACCCCAACCAGATGCTCAACGCCGCCAAAGCGGTGGATGGCGGTGCCGGTATCCTGTTCATCGTCAAGAACTACCCTGGCGACATGCTGAAGTTCGAAATGGCCGCCGAAATGCTCGAGCTCGACAACGCCATGGTCATCGTGAACGACGACGTCGCCCTCGAAGACTCCCCGCACACCAACGGAAGGCGTGGCGTCGCCGGCACCCTGATCGTCGAAAAGATCCTCGGCGCCGCCGCCGAACGCGGCTACACGCTCGAACAACTGAAAGAACTGGGCGACGCCGTCAACAAGAACACCGCCTCGATGGGCGTCGCGCTGACCTCGTGCACCGTCCCCGCCGCCGGCAAGCCCACCTTCCACATCCGCGAAAGCGACATGGAAATCGGCGTTGGCATCCACGGCGAACCGGGGCGCCGTCGCGTCCCGCTCGCAAGCGCAGACGCCATCGCCAACGAACTTGCCGGCGCCGTGATCAAGGACCTCTCGCTGACGACTGGCCAGGAAGTCATCCTTCTCGTCAATGGATTTGGCGGAACCCCGCTGCAAGAGCTCTACCTGATGGTTAACGCCGCGCGCAAGGTACTCGAACGATCGGGCATCAAAGCCGTGCGCTACCTCACCGGCTCCTACGTCACCTCGCTCGAGATGGCGGGCTGCTCGATCACCTGCACGATCACCAGTCCGGAAATCCTCCAGCTCTGGGACGACCCCGTCCACACCCCGGCCCTCCGCTGGGGAATGTAGCTCGTTTCGACACGTTCGGCGGGAGGCTGGCCGGTCCGTAGCCTGCCTGGAGGAGGCGACGCAAGCCGCCGATTTCTCCCGTTGTGATTGATTTATATCTTGATGTAAATTCGCCCGATAGATTGATTTATGCTTTGTCGCTGGGTAAAGTGCCGGCATCATTTTTTCGATGACGGCCATGACCACAACCACGATTGCTGAAATCGCACGCCACGCGGGGGTGGGCACGGCAACGGTCGATCGTGTGCTGAACGGTCGGTCGGGCGTCAATGCGGAAACCGTCCAGAAGGT
Organism: Propionivibrio sp.; assembly: GCF_017995515.1. Taxonomy (GTDB): domain Bacteria; phylum Pseudomonadota; class Gammaproteobacteria; order Burkholderiales; family Rhodocyclaceae; genus Propionivibrio. The sequence continues at coordinate 16,702 of NZ_JAGOIT010000040.1, read as the reverse complement.
GATGCAGTCCGTGGCTGCCTTGGGGGAGCCGGTCGTTCAGCGCGGCCGGCCGCGCTTGCGCACCGACTTTCGCTTCGCCTACGTGCTCCCGGCTGGCAATTCGCAGTTCGTTGATCAGGTCGAGCGGCAGATCGCCTTGATCGCCGGCGACTTTCGCCACAAGCACACGACGGAGGTCACGTATCGTTTCAGTGCGGACGATCCGGCCGAGTTCGCGGCCTCCCTGGCGCAGGTCAGCGACTGCGACGGCATTGTCCTGCTCGCGCCCGATTTGCCGGCGGTCAAGCTGGCGATCAACGAGCAGGTGCGCGCTGGTGTTCACGTGGTTACGTTGTTTTCGGACGTCGCCGGGTCGATGCGCGAGGTATTTGTCGGTGCCGATAACCGCGCGTCTGGACGAACGGCGGGTTTGCTGCTGGCGCGGATGGCGAGCCCGACGCGCGATACCTTGCTCTTGCTCTCGCAAACGACGCGCATGTCGGCCGAGATCGAGCGACGCATCGGCTTCGCGCAGGTGGTCGAAGAACGTTTCCGCCAGCTCAAGGTCGTGCGCGCACCCGATCTGCCGTACGACGACGCAGGTATTTACACGAGCCTCCGGGAGTATCTGCAGAGCGAGATCGATCCTTCCTGCCTCGCGGGGATATACAGCGTTGGCGTGGGCACGGACGGCATCGTGCGCGCTCTCAAGGAACTCGGCATCGACCAGATGCAGGGCCTGGTTGCGCACGACTTTACCGAAGCGCATCAAACCTTCCTGATCGGCGGCGAACTCTCGTACGTTTTGAATCAGGACATCTACTACTGCGTACTGACCGCGGCTCGGGTTTTGCGGGGGTTGTGCGAAAACGTGCGCGGCGCGCTCAGTGTCGTCCAACCGCGCGTCGAAATCCTGACCGCTGAAAACATTCATTGATCGGTGGCCGAAAAAATGGCGAACAGCTTTTTTCAGACCCGGAGCGAACCATGAAAAGGCTCATGAATCAGGTCGGCAAGATTCGTGATGAAGCGCTGGACGGTTTTGCGCTGGCGCATGCGGAGACGGTGGAGGTGGGCGCCGAGCGGGAATACGTAAGAAGGCGTCAGGTCAAGCCGGGCAAGGTCGCGTTGATATCGGGCGGTGGTGCCGGACACGAACCGCTGCACATCGGCTTTGTCGGACACGGCATGCTCGACGCTGCGTGTCCGGGGCAGATCTTCACCTCGCCGAACCCCAACCAGATGCTCAACGCCGCCAAAGCGGTGGATGGCGGTGCCGGTATCCTGTTCATCGTCAAGAACTACCCTGGCGACATGCTGAAGTTCGAAATGGCCGCCGAAATGCTCGAGCTCGACAACGCCATGGTCATCGTGAACGACGACGTCGCCCTCGAAGACTCCCCGCACACCAACGGAAGGCGTGGCGTCGCCGGCACCCTGATCGTCGAAAAGATCCTCGGCGCCGCCGCCGAACGCGGCTACACGCTCGAACAACTGAAAGAACTGGGCGACGCCGTCAACAAGAACACCGCCTCGATGGGCGTCGCGCTGACCTCGTGCACCGTCCCCGCCGCCGGCAAGCCCACCTTCCACATCCGCGAAAGCGACATGGAAATCGGCGTTGGCATCCACGGCGAACCGGGGCGCCGTCGCGTCCCGCTCGCAAGCGCAGACGCCATCGCCAACGAACTTGCCGGCGCCGTGATCAAGGACCTCTCGCTGACGACTGGCCAGGAAGTCATCCTTCTCGTCAATGGATTTGGCGGAACCCCGCTGCAAGAGCTCTACCTGATGGTTAACGCCGCGCGCAAGGTACTCGAACGATCGGGCATCAAAGCCGTGCGCTACCTCACCGGCTCCTACGTCACCTCGCTCGAGATGGCGGGCTGCTCGATCACCTGCACGATCACCAGTCCGGAAATCCTCCAGCTCTGGGACGACCCCGTCCACACCCCGGCCCTCCGCTGGGGAATGTAGCTCCCCTCCTTTTCGCCGCAGAGATCCAGTGCGGCGAGACTTCATTCCCTTGATTGATTTATTTCCTTTGTTTTACAAAGATTTTGTGTTTTCTTGGTTGATTTATTATTTTGGTTGGTGCTAGAGTAACCACATCACAGTTCTGCATTGAACAGGACGACAACAAACACACCGGGTCGCAAACAACGCTTCGGTCCTCCTGTGGAGGATGTACAGAAAGCAAGGCGGCACGGTGATGAAGCGAGGAGGGTGGGGTATGACAGTCAACAAGTACAAGAAGTCATAGAAGGGCATTTCCCGGTTTTTCGTTATTGATTTTGTTTCGCGGGCAGCGTGTTCCGCGAGCGGGATCGTTTTTCCCTGAATCCGGGAATGCCTGCAGCCGCCTGATGTGTGCTCTCGGTCCGACGCCTGTCGGACAAGCAGTCGATCAAAGGTTTTGTGCAACAAGAATTACTTGAGGAACTGAAGCTTTTTCGAATTTAAACAAACGAAGAGGGTGGCGTGATGCAGTTGACTCTGGAAGGCATCAGCAAAAAAGTAGGGCCGCAGTCCTGGTTGTACGATATGAGCATTTCCCCGCGCAGCGGCGCGGTCACCGTCCTGCTGGGGGCGACCCAGTCGGGCAAGACCAGTCTGATGCGCATCATGGCCGGGCTCGACGAGCCGACCGAAGGGAAAGTGCTGGTGGATGGCCAAAACGTGGTGGGCGTGCCGGTGCGGGAACGCAACGTCGCGATGGTCTATCAGCAATTCATCAACTATTCCTCGCTCCGCGTGTACGACAACATCGCTTCGCCGATGAAGCTGCGCGGCGAAAAGGGCATCGACCAGCACGTTCGCTCGCTGGCCGAAAAACTCCACATCGAGATGTTCCTCGACCGCTACCCGTCCGAACTGTCCGGCGGTCAGCAGCAGCGCGTGGCGCTGGCGCGTGCGCTGGCCAAGGGCGCGCCGCTGATGCTGCTCGACGAACCGCTGGTCAACCTCGACTACAAGCTGCGCGAAGAACTGCGCGACGAGTTGAGCGCGTTGTTTGCCGAAGGCAATTCGACCGTCATCTACGCCACCACCGAGCCGAGCGAAGCATTGCTGCTCGGCGGCTACACCGCGGTGCTCGACGCCGGCGAACTGCTGCAATACGGCCCGACCTCCGAAGTCTTCAACAAACCGAAGTCGCTGCGCGTGGCGCGTGCCTTCAGCGATCCGCCGATGAATCTGCTTCCGGCCAGCGGCCTCGCTGGCGGCCTGCAGCTCGATGGCGGGCCGGTGCTCAAGCTCGATCTGCCGAAAACGAACTCGCGGCGCTTCACCGTCGGTCTGCGTGCCAGCGCCTTGCGCGTGCGCGGCGAGGGCAACGACGTGCCGCTGGCCGCGAAGGTGGAGCTCGCCGAAATCTCCGGTTCGGACACCTTTGTCCACCTCGACACGCCGGTCGGCGAACTGGTGGCCCAGCTGACCGGGGTGCACTACTTCGATCTCGGCGCCGCGATCACGCTCTACTTCAATCCGGCGCTGGTTTATGTGTTTGATGCCGACGGGATGCTGCTGCTCTCGCCGGCCCGGGGCGGGGAGTACTGACATGGCACGCATCGATCTGGATCTGGCTCACGCCTACAACAAGAACCCGCAGCAGGACAGCGACTACGCGCTGCTGCCGCTCAAGATGACCTTCGAGGACGGCGGCGCCTACGCCTTGCTTGGCCCGTCCGGCTGCGGCAAGACGACCATGCTCAACATCATGTCCGGCCTCGTCACACCGTCGCAGGGCACGGTCAAGTACGACGGCCGTGACGTCACCACGCTCCTGCCGCAGGAACGCAACATCGCGCAGGTTTTCCAGTTCCCGGTGATCTACGACACGATGACCGTCGCCGAGAACCTCGCCTTTCCGCTGCGCAACCGCAAGGTTCCGGAGGACAAGATCAAGAAGCGCGTCGGTGAAATCGCCGAAATGCTCGAGATGAGCGGCCAGTTGAATCACCGCGCCTCCGGTCTGGCAGCCGACGCCAAGCAGAAGATTTCGCTCGGCCGCGGCCTCGTCCGCCCGGACGTCGCCGCCGTGCTGTTCGACGAACCGCTGACCGTCATCGACCCTCACCTCAAATGGCAGCTGCGGCGCAAATTGAAGCAGATTCACCACGAACTGAAGCTGACGCTGATCTACGTGACGCACGATCAGGTGGAAGCGCTCACCTTTGCCGATCAGGTCGTCGTCATGACGCGCGGCCGCGCCGTGCAGGTCGGTTCGGCGGCGGATTTGTTCGAGCAGCCGAGTCATACCTTCGTCGGTCACTTCATCGGTTCGCCGGGGATGAACTTCCTCGCCGGCAAGGTCGATGCCGCCGGATTGCATCTGAGCGGCGTCAGCTTCGATCTGCCGGCCGGCCGCAAGCTGCCCAAGGGCGAGATCAAGCTTGGCATCCGTCCCGAGTACGTCGCCGTTGCCGAACCGGGTGCGCCGGGCGCGCTGCCGATGACGGCCAACAAGATCCTCGACGTCGGCACGCACCTGATGCTCTCCGCGAGCAATGCCAACTACGCGCTCAAGGCCCGCCTTCCATCCGACATGTCCTCGCTGTCGCCGGGCGACGCCGTGTGGCTGAAGGTCATGGGCGAGCACACCTGTTTCTACAAGAATGAGGAGATCGTACGATGAGCGTCACGACCAAACCGGTGAACCAGAAGGCCTGGTTCCTGATCCTGCCCGTCCTGATTTGCGTCGCCTTCTCGGCCATCATGCCGCTGATGACGGTCGTCAATTACTCGGTGCAGGACATCATCTCGCCGACCCAGCAGGTCTTCGTCGGCACCGAGTGGTTCTCGGCGATCATGCGCGACGAGGAGCTGCATGGCGCGCTGCTTCGCCAGCTCACCTTCTCGATGGCGGTGCTTGCCGTCGAACTGCCGCTCGGCATCATGCTGGCGCTGGCGATGCCCTCGCAAGGCTGGAAGTCCTCGGCCGTGCTGGTGATCGTCTCGCTCTCGCTGCTCATCCCGTGGAACGTCGTCGGCACCATCTGGCAGATCTTCGGCCGTGCCGACATCGGCCTGCTCGGCGCCGGACTGAAGTGGCTCGGCGTCGACTACAGCTACACCGGCAATGCGGTCGATGCCTGGGTCACCGTGCTGGTCATGGACGTCTGGCACTGGACGCCGCTCGTCGGCCTGCTCGGCTACGCCGGCCTGCGCTCGATTCCCGATGCCTACTACCAGGCGGCGAGCATCGACGGTGCGAGCAAGGCGGCGGTGTTCTGGTACGTGCAGCTGCCGAAGATGCGCGGCGTGCTGATGATCGCCGTCCTGCTCCGCTTCATGGACAGCTTCATGATCTACACCGAACCGTTCGTGCTCACCGGCGGCGGTCCCGGCAACGCGACGACGTTCCTCTCGCAGTTCCTTACGCAGAAAGCGGTCGGCCAGTTCGACCTCGGTCCCGCAGCAGCATTCTCGCTGATCTACTTCCTGATCATCCTGCTGCTCTGCTTCATTCTTTACAACTGGATGCAGCGCGTCGGCACCCAGGAAAAGGAGGGTGGTCATGAATAAGAACAAGTTCCAGAAGCGCTCCATCTTCATGGTGGCGTACATCATCTTCGCGCTGCTGCCGATCTACTGGATGATCAACATGTCGTTCAAGACGAACACGGAGATCCTCGCCAGTTTCTCGCTGTTGCCGACCCATTTCACCTGGGACAACTACAAGCTCATCCTGACCGATGCGTCGTGGTACACGGGCTACATCAACAGCCTGATCTACGTCGCCATCAACACGGTGATCTCGCTCTTCGTCGCGCTGCCGGCCGCCTACGCGTTCTCGCGCTACAGCTTCATCGGCGACAAGCACGTGTTCTTCTGGCTCTTGACCAACCGCATGACGCCGCCGGCCGTCTTTCTGCTGCCGTTCTTCCAGCTCTACACGACGGTCGGGCTGATGGACACGCACATCGCCGTGGCGCTGGCGCACCTGTTGTTCAACGTGCCGCTGGCGGTCTGGATCCTCGAAGGCTTCATGAGCGGCATCCCGCGCGAGATCGACGAGACGGCGTACATCGACGGCTACACCTTCCCGCGCTTCTTCGTGCGCATCTTCATCCCGCTGATCAAGGCCGGCATCGGTGTCGCCGCGTTCTTCTGCTTCATGTTCAGCTGGGTCGAACTGTTGCTGGCGCGCACGCTGACCAGCGTCAATGCCAAGCCGATCGTCGCCACCATGACGCGTACCGTCTCGGCTTCCGGGATGGACTGGGCGACGCTCGCCGCCGCCGGCGTGCTGACCATCGTGCCGGGTGCCATCGTCATCTGGTTCGTCCGTAACTACATCGCGAAGGGTTTCGCGATGGGCCGTGTTTGATTGGAGATCGACATGTTTGCTTGGATGGCTTGGACCACACCGGTCGCCGTGTTTTTCATCTGCATCGCACTCATGCTCGCCTGCATGACGGTCTGGGAAATCAAATCGCCGACGGTCATGCGCAAGGGCTTCCTGCCGCTCGAAACGACGCGGGGCGACCGCCTGTTCATCGGGCTGGTCAGTGCCGCCTACGTCAATCTGGCCTTCGTCGGCATCAGCGGCAAGCTGACCGTCTGGTTCGGGCTGGAGGCGGAGCCGTCGGTCTGGATCAGTTTTGTGCTTTCCATGCTCCTGCTCGCGTTGATCATGCGCAAGGGCTAGGAAGTTGCGGCAAACGGGAAACGGCTTGCAGCCCCTGGAGCCGGAAATGCCTGTTACACAGGGGCGAACCATAAACTTCTGAGGAGATTGATTGTGAAACTACGATTTTCCGTACTAGCAGTCGCCGTCGCATGCGCCCTCACCGGACAGGCCTGGGCAGATGAAGCCGCAGCCAAGAAGTGGATTGACAGTGAATTCCAGCCATCGACCCTGTCGAAGGATCAGCAGATGGCGGAAATGAAATGGTTCATCGACGCCGCCGCCAAGTTGAAGGCGAAGGGCGTCACCGAGATTCAGGTTGTCTCGGAAACGATTACCACGCACGAATACGAGTCCAAGGTTCTCGCCAAGGCTTTCTCCGAAATCACCGGCATCAACCTGAAGCACGACCTCATCCAGGAAGGCGACGTCGTCGAAAAACTGCAAACCTCGATGCAGTCCGGCAAGTCGATCTACGACGGATGGATCAGCGACTCCGATCTGATCGGTACGCACTATCGCTACGGCAAGATCCTCAACCTGACCGACTACATGGCCGGCGCGGGCAAGGACTTCACGAATCCGGGCATCGACATCAAGGACTTCATCGGCACCAGCTTCACGACCGCACCGGACGGCAAGATGTATCAGTTGCCCGACCAGCAGTTCGCCAACCTGTACTGGTTCCGCGCCGATCTGTTCGATCGCGCCGATCTCAAGGAAAAGTTCAAGGCCAAGTACGGCTATGACCTGGGCGTTCCGCTGAACTGGAGCGCGTACGAAGACATCGCCGAGTTCTTCACCAACGACGTGAAAACGATCGACGGCAAGCCGATTTATGGTCACATGGACTACGGCAAGAAAGATCCATCGCTGGGTTGGCGCTTTACCGACGCGTGGCTGTCGATGGCCGGCACGGCTGATGTCGGCATCCCGAACGGCAAGCCGATCGACGAGTGGGGCATCCGCGCTTCGGCAGACGGTTGCAACCCGGAAGGCGCCTCGGTTGCGCGCGGTGGTGCGACGAACTCGCCGGCCGCTGTCTACGCGCTGACCAAGTACGTCGACTGGATGAAGAAGTACGCACCGAAGGAAGCGACCGGCATGACCTTCGGCGAATCGGGCCCGGTCCCGGCGCAAGGCCAGATCGCCCAGCAGATCTTCTGGTACACCGCCTTCACCGCCGACATGACCAAGAAGGGTCTGCCGGTCGTGAACGAGGACGGCACGCCGAAGTGGCGCATGGCCCCCGGCCCGAACGGCCCGTACTGGAAGCAAGGCATGCAGAACGGCTACCAGGACGTCGGCTCATGGACCTTCTTCGAAGGACATGATCCCAACAAGCTGGCCGGTGCCTGGCTCTATGCCCAGTTCGTGACGTCGAAGACGGCATCGTTGAAGAAGACGGTGGTTGGCCTGACCCCGATCCGCGAATCCGACATCCAGTCGGCGGCGATGACGGAAATGGCGCCGAAGCTCGGTGGTCTGGTCGAGTTCTACCGCAGCCCGGCACGCGTTGCCTGGACGCCGACCGGAACGAACGTGCCGGATTATCCGAAGCTTGCTCAGCTCTGGTGGAAGAACGTCGCCGTGGCCGTTACCGGCGAAAAGACGCCGCAACAGGCGATGGACAATCTGGCCGAGGAAATGGACCAGGTCATGTCGCGGTTGCAACGTGCCGGTATGGCCCGTTGCGCGCCGAAGCTGAATCCGAAGGGCGATCCGGCCAAGTGGCTGAGCACCGAGCACGCCCCGTGGAAGAAGCTGGACAACGAGAAGGTCAAGGGTGAAACGATTGCCTACGACGCGCTGCTCAGCGCGTGGAAGGCTGGCAAGGCCCGTTAATCCTAATCCCTGTCTGACCTGGTCCTGGGTCGCTGGCTCCGGTATTTCTGCCGGAGCCGGCCTCGGAGAACCGATCCACCCGAACAAATCGATCACTCACGGCCGCGTCACGCGGCGCTAACGAACAGTCCTTATGGAGATGCCGTCGGCCCTCCAGGAGGCGAGCTAACCCTAAGAAGTCAGGCATCCCCAATTTACGAACCGAAAGGAAGCAGAAATGAAAAAGGTAATGATCTCCCCGTCGAAGTACGTTCAGGGCGAAAACGAACTGTGCAACCTGGGCGAATACGTTAAGGCGTTCGGCAACAAGGCGCTCCTGATTTCCTCCAAGGACGACCAGGGTCGCGTGCAGTCGCTGCTCGACGAAGCCAAGCAGCGCTCGCCGTTCGAGCTCCTCTCCGGCGGCTTCAACCTCGAATGCAGTTGGGCCGAAGTCAAGCGCCTGAAGGCCGTTGTCGAAGTGGAAGGCTGCGACGTCGTCATTGGTCTCGGCGGCGGCAAGTCGCTCGACACCGCCAAGGCCTGCGCGTACCTGACCAAGAAGCCGGTGATCATCGTCCCGACCATCGCCTCGACCGACGCGCCGTGCAGCGCGCTGGCCGTCATTTACACCGAACACGGCGAATTCGAAGAATATTTCTTCTTCCCGCAAAACCCGAATCTCGTGCTCGTCGACACCGGCGTCATCGCCCGCGCGCCGGTCCGCTTCCTCGTCGCCGGCATGGGCGACGCGCTCTCGACCTGGATCGAAGCCCGCGCCTGCGCCAAGTCGTTCGCGCAAAATGCCTCGCACGGCAACAGCACGATGGCCGCCAACGCGATCGCCAAGCTCTGCTACGAAACGCTGTTCGAAGATTCGCTGAAGGCCAAGGCCGCCTGCGAAGCCAACGTCGTCACGATGGCGCTGGAAAACGTCATCGAAGCCAACATCCTGCTCTCCGGCCTCGGTTTCGAGAGCTCCGGCCTCGCCGCCTGCCACTCGATCCACAACGGTCTGACCGTGCTCGAAGAAACGCACAAGTTCTTCCACGGTGAAAAGGTTGCCTTCGGCGCCATCGTCCAGCTCGTGCTCGAGAACGCCCCGCAGGAAGAACTTGAGCGCACCATCAAGTATTGCCAGTCGGTCGGTTTGCCGACCTGCTTCGCCGACCTGGGCGTTACCGAAGTCACGCCGGAAAAGGTCATGAAGGTCGCGATCGGTGCCACCGCCGAAGGCGAGACGATCCACAACATGCCGTTCCCGGTCACCGCCGAAATGGTCTGCGGCGCGATCTTCGCGGCTGACAAGCTGGGGGCTCACGCATGAAGAAGGTCATCAACAAGCCCGAGGATCTCGTCATCGAGATGTGCGAGGGCATGATCAAGGCGCACCCGACGCAGCTTGCCTTCAACAAGAAGTTCAAGATCATCAGCCGCGCCAAGGTCAACAAGCAGAAGGTCAGCCTGATCTCGGGCGGCGGCAGCGGTCACGAGCCGGCGCACGGCGGCTTCGTCGGCACCGGCATGCTCGACGCGGCGGTGTGCGGCGACGTGTTCGCGTCGCCATCGACGATCCAGGTCTTCAACGCGATCGTCGACACGCAGAGCGCCAAGGGCACGCTCTTGATCGTCAAGAACTATTCCGGCGACTGCATGAACTTCGACGCGGCCGCAGAAATGGCTGAAGAGGAGGAAGGCATCAAGGTCGCCCGCGTCTATGTGAATGACGACGTGGCGGTCAAAGACAGCCTGTACACCGTCGGCCGTCGTGGCGTCGCCGGAACCATCTTCGTGCACAAGATCGCCGGTGCCGCGGCCGAGGCGGGGCAGTCGCTCGACGAGGTCAAGGCCGTTGCTGAAAAGGTGATCGCCAACGTGCGCAGCCTGGGGTTCGCGCTCAACTCCTGCACGGTGCCGGCCAAGGGCACGCCGACCTTCTCGCTGGCCGAGGACGAAATCGAGTTCGGCGTCGGCATCCACGGCGAACCGGGCATCGCGCGCGAAAAACTGCCGACGGCGAGCCAGCTGGCCGAGCGCATGGTCAATCAGATCGTCGCCGACGTGCCGTTCGTCGCCGGGGAAGAAGTCGCGGTGATGATCAACGGGCTGGGCGCGACGCCGCTACAGGAGCTGTATCTGTTCAACAACGCCGTTTCGTCGTTCATCGAAGCCAAGGGACTGAAGATCTACCGCACTTTCGTCGGCAACTTCATGACGGCGATCGACATGGCGGGTGCGTCGATCTCGATCCTGCGTCTCGACGCCGAAACCAAGGCGCTGCTCGACGCGGCAGCCGATACGCCGGCGCTGAAAATCTGAGGTAACCACGAGGGAAAGTACGAGGTAATTCGCATGGAAACGTTCACAAAAGAGCAGGTGGTCCGCACGATCGCGGCGATGTGCGACATCATCATCGAAAACGAAGTGCCGTTCTGCGAGCTGGACTCGGTGGCCGGCGACGGCGACTTCGGCATGTCGCTGGCGAAGGGCTTCAAGGTTGTCAAGGCCGAGTGGGCCAACCACAGCCAGGAGGACATCGGCGCCTTCCTCAAGGACTGCGGCATGATCATCACCGAGCATTGTGGTGGTGCCTCCGGCCCGATCTGGGGCTCCGGCTTCCGCGCCATGGGCCGCTACGCCCAGGGCAAGGAAACGCTGACTCTGGCCGAGACCGGCGAGATGGTGCAGGCGGCGATCGACGCGGTGCAGAAGCGGGGTGGTGCCAAGCTCGGCGACAAGACGCTGCTCGACGCGCTGATCCCGGCCGTCGAGTCGGTCAAGGCCAGCGGTGCGGCCAGCGAGTCGTTTGCCGTCGCCCTGCCGAAGGCGGCCGCCGAAGCCGTCGCCGGTGGTGAACGGACCAAGCTGATTGCCGCGACCAAGGGGCGTGCCAGCTATGTCGGGGATCGCAGCATCTCGTTCCCCGACGCCGGCGCGACGGCCATCGGCATCATCTTCACGCGTTTGCTTCAAGGTTCGGCTTGACTCCAGTAAGCGCGGCGACGCAAGTCAGGGAGGACCGCGCAGTTCAAGTGCCTGACCGGGCGCGGGCGGCTTGGTACACCGCCCGCCTCCGGATGTGGTTCGGGTTTTGAACTTTCGCCCTGGAATACTCCTTCGGTTCCGGGGCGTTTTTTTCCGGGAGAGGCGTCGCAAGCAGCGCGCCGGCCTCCGCTTTTGTGCAAGAGCAAGAAAGGTTCGTCCATGAAGGCAGTCACCATCTCCGCCAGAATCCTTCTGATGATTGCGGTTTCCGTCGGCGCGCTGCTCATCGTCGGCGGCGTCGGCCTTTATGTGGCCAGCAAGGGAACGCAGAGCATCAAGGAGATCAACGACGGCGCGCTGGCACGCATCCAGACGCTCGGGGCGTCGCGACAGGCATTCATGGACGCGCGCGTCGGCATGTTCGCGCTCTTCCTGAACAGCAACGACGAAGAAATGGTCGCGCTCGAGAAGCAGATCGGCGACAAGGGCGCCGAGATTGCGAAGCTCTTCGAGAGCTACGCCGGGCTCGTCGTCAATGCCGAAGACCAGACTTTCCTGGCCGCCGACCAGAAGAACGTGAAAGCGTATTTCGAATACTTCAATGCCGAGATCCTGCCCCGGCTGCGGCGCTACGAGAACGAATACGCGCGCGAGTTGATGGTCACCAAGCTCGCCCCGCTCGGCAGCGATACGCTGAAGAGCCTGAACGAACACATGGCTTTCAACGCCAAACTGGCCGAGGCGACCAAGGAGCAGGCGCTCGGCAGCGCCGGGCAGGGGCGCAACGTATCGCTCGGCGTCATGCTGGTCGGCTTGTTCGTCGTCGGCTTGCTTGGCTTCCTGCTGCTGCGCGCGATCAAGACCTCGCTCGCGGAAATCCAGTCGATGATCAGCCGCGTCGAGAACGACCTCGATTTCACCGTGCGCGTGAAGAACAGTAAGGACGACGAAATCGGCCAGATGACGATGGCCTTGAACCGCCTGCTCGACAAGTTGCAGGGCAACCTGAAAACGATCGCGACAGGCGCGGTGGCGGTGGCCGATGCCGCCGACCAGATGACGGCGATTTCCGGCCAGGTGGCGACGGCGTCGAATCTGCAGAGCGATGCCGCGTCGACGATGGCGGCGACGGTACAGCAGATGACGGTGAGCATCAACCACGTCGCCGACCGCGCGCAGGAGGCGAGTGGCATCTCCAGCGAATCCGGCCGCCTGGCGACTTCCGGCGAGGAGGTGATCGGACGCACGGCGGGCGACATCCAGGACATCGCGCTGACCGTCAACGAAGCCGCCGAGCGCATCCACGGGCTCGAACGGCACAGCCAGCAGATCGCCAACGTCGTCGCCGTGATCAAGGAGGTCGCCGACCAGACCAACCTGCTGGCGCTCAATGCGGCGATCGAAGCGGCGCGCGCCGGCGAACAGGGACGCGGCTTCGCCGTCGTCGCTGACGAAGTACGCAAGCTGGCCGAACGGACGTCGTCGTCCACCAAGGAAATCGCCGGGACGATCGATGCCATGCGCGTCGCGGCCGGCGACGCGGTGACCGGGATGCAGGGCGTCGTCGCCAAGGTGAGCGTCGGTGTCGGCCATGCGCAGCAGGCGAACGACGCGATCAAGCAGATCCGCGGCGGCAGCCACGACGCGGTGGTACGCGTCGAGGAAATCGCCGTCGCCATCCGCCAGCAGGGTGCGGCGACCGACAACATCGCCAAGCAGATCGAACGCATCGCCGCGATGTCCGAGGAAAACCACACCGCCGCCGCCAACGGTGCGCAGGCGGCCGAGACCCTCGAAGGGCTGTCGACCGAGATGCGGCGGATCGTCAGCGCTTACCGCTTGTAAGCCAGCATCCCGCGCTCGCGGATGAAGGCGATCACCTTGTCGAGGCCTTCGCCGGTCTTCATGTTGGAGAAGATGAACGGCCGCTCGCCGCGTTGCGCCTTGGCGTCGCGCGCCATCACTTCCAGCGAGGCGCCGACCATCGGCGCGAGGTCGATCTTGTTGATGACCAGGAGATCCGACTTGGTGATGCCCGGGCCGCCCTTGCGCGGAATCTTCTCGCCGGCGGCGACGTCGATCACGTAGATCGTGAGGTCGGACAACTCGGGCGAGAAGGTCGCCGCCAGGTTGTCGCCGCCCGACTCGACGAGGATCAGTTGCACGTCGGGGAAGGCGCGCTGCAGGCGGTCGATGGCCTCGAGGTTGATCGAAGCATCCTCACGGATCGCTGTATGCGGACAACCGCCGGTCTCCACGCCCATGATGCGCTCGGGCGGCAGCGCCGAGTGATTGACCAGGAACTTGGCGTCCTCGGCGGTGTAGATGTCGTTGGTGACGACCGCCATGTCGATCTGGTTGCGCAGGGCCTGGCACAGCGCGAGGGTCAGCGCGGTCTTGCCGGAACCGACGGGGCCGCCGATGCCGACTCTCAGGGGTGAAGTGTTCATGAGGTGATTCTCTCAAGGTGAGTGGTCAGGTCGTCGTGGATGCCGGCAAGCTGCTGGCCGACGTCGAGGTTCGTGTAGCGCAGCACGCGGATGCCTTGCCGGGCGAGATAGGCCGTGCGTTCGGCGTCGTAAGCCTCCTGCGCGGCATGGATGTCGCCATCGATCTCGAGGACGAGCTTCAGCTCGGCGCAGTAGAAGTCGGCGACATAGGGCCCGATCGGCTTCTGGCGCAGGAACTTGTAGCCGTGGAACTGGCGGTTGCGCAGGAGCTTTTGCCAGAGGGTGGTTTCGGCGGGAGTGGGGGTCTTGCGATTGGCGCGGGCGAATGCTGTCAGTTTTGGGTCGTAGGGGAGGTGTTTGGGGCGCGTTAACCCCTCCCCGGCCCTCTCCTTGTCAGGGGAGGGGACTGTGTCGTTCCCCGTCCGAGCGGTTTGTTCCCCCCTGACAAGGGGGGGTAAGGGGGGGTTAAAGGCTTTTCTCTTGTCATACCCCGATTATCCATCATGACCTGAACAACCTTGAATACTGCGTCTCATGCCGTGCGCAACATAGCGCGAACGCCGGCGTCAGGTTGGACCATTCTTCTTCGGGCAGTGTCAGCGCCGCTTCGGCAATCGCCGGCACCGTTTCACCCAACTGGGACAGCAGTCGCTGCCCCGCCGCCTGACCAAGCGGCACCGCCTTGAGCGCTGCCATGACCTGGTTCTCGGCCCACGCCCAGAGGTAACCGCAGACGGCATCGTAGGGTGCAATCCGCCAAGCCGCGGCGAGACCGGACCAGACGGTGGGGCAGGCGATCTCGGGCAGGCCGGCGAGTTGGGCGCGCAAGGTCGTCAACACCGGCACGCCCAGGTCGTTCAGCAAGCGGTTGAGCGAGAAGCCCATCTGGGCGGTCTCGGCGCGCAGTTCGGCCGATTCACGGCTGGCGAGAAAGTCGGCGTTCAGGCGCGCGATTTCTTTCGTATTGCCCGATGCCCAGTGCTGCATCAACGCGGCGACCAGTGGCGCTTCGAAGCGCCCGATGCAGTGTTGCATGAGGTCGCCGATCCATTCGCCGGCGCTGGTTTCGTTGCGAATGCGCCCGGATTCGACGGCCCACTCCAGTCCCTGCGAATAGGTATAGGCGCCAACCGGCAAGGCCGGGCTGACGAGTTGCATGAGGCGCACCAGCGCCATCGGGGCGGGCGCGTTCATGACTTGGCGGGCTTGAACTCGTGGATGCGCGGCATCGAGCGATGCGGTCCGTGCCCCGGGTTGTGCAGGCGGGCGTGCTCTTCGCTGTGATGGTCGTGATCATCCCCGTGATGGTGATGTCCTCCGTGTGAACCATACGCACCTGACTCGGGTTGGAACGGCACTTCGGTTTCGGCGACCGTGCAGCCGAGTCCCTTCACCATTTCGGCCAACACGTGGTCGGTCTGGAAGCGCAGTTTGCCGCCCGTGTCCGTCGGCACGATCTGTACAGGAACGTGTCGGTTGCCGAGATGGTAGGCAGCGCGTGCGAAGAGCAGGGGGGTGTCCGCACTTGCCTCGATCAGTTTCTCCGGCGCAGCGACGATTTCGACGATGGTTGAGTCGTCTTCCGCCTGTAGGCGGTCGCCATCGTGCAGGTGATCGCCGCGTTCGAGGAAGATCCCCGCTTCCTTGCCGGATGCGAGCAGCTCCTGGAGGCGACTGCGCTTGCGCTCGTCGTAGGCGAGTGCGACGGAGTCGGTGGGTGGGTGGTTTGTGCGGTGTTTCGCGGATAGGTGCGCCGACCCCCTTCCTTACTGGCGGATTTCCCGGATGTTGGCGGGCGGGGAGAACTCGCCGCTGCTACGGAACGGATTGATGTCGAGCCCCCCGCGCCGCGTGTAGCGGGCATATACGGCGAGCGCTTCCGGTGCGCACTGGTGCTGGAGGTCGCAATAGATGCGCTCGACGCACTGCTCGTGAAACTCGTTGTGCTTGCGGAAGGAGACGATGTAGCGCAACAGCCCTTCGCGGTCGATCGGCCGGCCGCGATAGCGGATGACCAGCATGCCCCAATCCGGCTGCCCGGTGACCAGGCAGTTCGACTTGAGCAGGTGCGAGTAGAGCGTTTCCTCGACGACGGGCGCGTCGGCAACGCGCAGCAAGCCGGGTGCCGGTTCGTAGGTGTCGATGGCAATATCGAGATCGTCCAGCAGTTCGCCGTCCGGGTAGGCGATGACCGCCTGCGGTCGATCGCCGAGCGGCTGCAAGTCGACATCGACCGTGCCGCCAGCAGCGGCGGAGAGATCGCGGGTCAGCGCGGTCGCGACGGCGTCGATGTCGGCAAAAGGCGTCTGGTTGAACGAGTTCAGGTAGAGCTTGAACGATTTGGATTCGACCAGGTTCGGGCTGTCGGCAGGGACGCGAAAGCGGCCAACGGCGACGACGGGTTTGCCCTTCCCGTTCAGCCAGGACAACTCGTAGGCGTTCCAGATATCTTCACCGATAAAGGGCAAGGCGCCCGCGTCGATGCCGATCTCGCTGCGCTTGATCTGGCGGGGGATGGGGAACAGCAATTCAGGTGCGTACTGGTCGCAGTAGTCCGTCGGTTTACCGAGCGGAGAGAGTGGGCTGGGGTCGGCGTGTGTGTTCATGGGGTGGATTTTACCGGTCAACGTCTGGGCGTGATCGACATGCCCCATGTTGGCTACTTGGCCGACGTACGTAATAACGGACCATAGGGGCTCTTCAAAGGAGTGCGGTGGTCCCGGTCGTTTGGACAGTCACCGGGGAGGAATAAGCTAAGGCCGGTGCCGGGGATTTGGTTTTGACTTTCCCGGATTTTATATCGATTGGATTGAGCGCTGTGGAGCTTGTGGGC
>NZ_JAGOIT010000104.1 GCF_017995515.1 Propionivibrio sp. | reverse complement strand
CCGCCATCGCTACTTGCGCCTTGAATTCCGCACTGTGTTGCTTGCGCTTCGTTCCCATCTTTCACGTCCCTTTCAACCGGTCAGCCTTAGCTTAGCCGACTGTCCGAAAAAACGTGACCGCCGCAGTTTGCGGCATTTTTCTCCGGGTCGAATGTGTAGCGCATGGGTTCATTATATGTATATTTGTGCATACGGCAAGCCGGCTTTTTCAAGGGCACGATCTCTGCTGTTGAACTTCTTGATTTCGGCCGCAGGGTTTGGCTTGTCGAACACGCCCCACTCAATGGCGCGGTTGTACAGTGATCGGATGAGGCTCAGCGCCGGGTTGGCCGTGCAGTGGCTTCCTTCTCGGCCAAGATCGAGGATTGCGCGCTGCACTTCGGCTTTGGTGATATTGCCGATGGGACGGTTCTGCCAGTTGACCGAGCCCTTCGTCTTTGTTCGAAGCTTGCCGTGCTTCTTTCTCGGCTCATTCGGCAGCGTGCCGAAGTATCGTTGGAAGTTCTCCCGCGACGTGTCGATTCCCTTTTTCTTGTGGGGGATCAGGTGCCGCTCGACGTATTCCTCAAACAGTTCGCCCAAGGTCATTTCGGAACGCTTGGCGCGTTTCGTGTCGGCGCGGTTCAATCCGGCCTTCAAATCAATCTTCACCCGCGCGGCCAGGGCGCGCGCTATCCTGATATTGAGCTCGGGGGTGTTCGCCAGGAAGTCGTTGTAGCTACAGTCCCTCGGCAATTCAATGCTGTCGGCAAGTGCTTGGTTGAACCGGTCGCACGCGAGGCGACCGCATGGAGCGGATCATCGCCGATCTCACGCCGATCAGAGACGCTGGCCCAATGCTTACTTCGCTGGACAGGGTCTTTTCACGATGACCGAAGCCCGAATGTCAGCGAGCCAATCCCGATGAGGAAACCACTGACTGGAGAGCCGTGTGGGGGAGAGCCGCACGCACGGTTCGGAGGGGGGGAACTTACACGTCCTTCTCTACCCCTATCAAGATGGCCGGGGGAGGGGCGTTCCGGCCGCGAAGGCTTTTCGTAGCCCGGGCAACACGTGCCGAACCGCACGCAACACTACACCCGCTTGAGCTGCCGGCGGCGCACGCGCGCCGTCGACTGGCGCACGATCAGCTGCGGGTCGGAGACGCGGACCAGCGTCGGCTGGTGTTCGGGATCCTCGATCATGTCGAGCAGCAGGTTGACCGAAGCCGTCGCGACTTCCTCGATGTTGAGCGACACAGTCGTGAGCGGCGGGCGCATCTCCTGCGTCAACTGGATGTTGGTGACGCCGACGATCGACATCGCCTCGGGAACGGCGATCCCGCGGTCGGCCAGGGCCTGCGTCGCGCCGTAGGCGAGCAGGTCGTTGGTGGCATAGATCGCGGTCAGGGCAGGATTGGCTTCGATCAGTTCGCAAACCGTCTGGTAACCGCCAGCGATCGAGTCCAGAACGTAACGCACATCGCGTTGGTCGAGGCTCACGCCGGCGTCGGCGAGCGCGTCCTGGAAGCCTTCGAGGCGGAGCGAATGGGTCCCGTCGCAGCCATTGCCGACGATCACGCCGATCTGCCGGTGACCCAGCTCGATCAGGTGTTGTCCGGCGATCTTTCCGGCCAGGCGGAAATCGACGACGACCTGCGGAACGCTGTCGGGAAAGTCCGTCGTTTCGACCGAAGCGAGCACCAGCGGCGAGCGCCGGCCGCCGCGCAGCTCGAGGATCTCTGTGGCGCTGATCCCGGTGTGCAGCACCAGCACGCCGTCGGCCAGCGTTCCCGAGATCTGCTTGATATAGGCGCGGCCGATCTCGGCCTGCTCGTCGGTGTTGCAGACCATCAGGAAATACTTGCGCTGACGCGCGACGCGTTCGGCGATTCGGACGAATTCGGGGTAGTAGGGGTTGACGATGTTGGGCACGACGATCGCCACCATCGACGACTTGCCTTCCGAAAGCGCGCGGGCCATCAGGTTGGGCCGGTACCCGGTCGCCGCGAGCGCGGCCTTGACGCGCTTGATCGTCGACGGCTTGACCTTGCTGGGGTTGCGCAGGACGTTCGATACGGTCGCGGTGGTCACCCCCGCCATTTTTGCGACTTCGCTCAATGTAGCCATCTTGTTGTCACCGGATCGAAAAAACGGAAATTAAAACGGTTAAATTTCTCTTGCAACGCATCGTGAGCGAAAGTATAGTGCATAAACTCGATATTTAACCGCTTAAATACAAAACCACGGCAGCGGTGATTCGACGGTTACGGTACGGCTTTTGGCAGCAATTGCTTTCGGCAAGGGGCCGGGTACGCGTGGCGGGGGACCTCCCGGGGATTCCGTCGTGCGATCCGGATAACAACCGCGCGGCCCGGGAGGTGTCTCGCGACTCATCAGGAAGGAAAAACATGAAATTTACGAAGCGCACGATGATCAAGACGATGGCGGGCCTGCTGCTTGCCTCCTGCGGAGTGTTCAGCGCCACTGCGGCGCTGGCCAAGGAAGTGACGATCTGGGCCTGGGATCCGAACTTCAACATCGCGATCATGCAGGAAGCCGGCAAGCGTTACACCGCCAAACACCCGGGGACGACCTTCAAGATCGTCGACATGGCCAAGGTCGACCTTGAGCAGAAGCTGCAGGCGACGCTGGCTTCGGGAATCACCAAGTCGCTTCCGGACATCGTTCTGGTCGAGGACTACAACGCGCCGAAATATCTGCGCTCGTTCCCCGGCGCCTTTGAACCAATGTCGGGCGTTGTCGACTACAGCGGCTTCGCCAGGTACAAGGTCGATCTGATGACCATGGACGGCAAGGTCTACGGACTGCCGTTCGACGCCGGTGTGACCGGCATGTACTACCGCAAGGACTATCTCGCCAAGGCCGGCTTGTCCGACAAGGACATGATGAACATCACCTGGGACCGCTTCATCGAGATCGGCAAGAAGATCGAGGCGGCGACCGGCAAGAAGATGCTGGGTATCGATCCCAACGACAACGGCCTGATCCGCATCATGATGCAGTCGGGCGGTCGCTGGTATTTCGACAAGGACGGCAAACTCGACATCAAGAACAACCCGGCCTTGAAGGCATCGCTCGAGACGCAGGCCAAGCTGTTCCGCTCCGGCGTGGTCAAGCCGGTGAGCAGCTGGGCGGAGTACGTCGGTGCGATGAACAAGGGTGACGTGGCGACGATGACCACCGGTGTCTGGATCACCGGCAGCGTCAAGGCCGAGAAGGAACAGTCCGGGCTGTGGGGCGTCGCGCCGATTCCGTCGCTGGGAATCCCGGGCGCGGGGCATGCGTCCAACCTCGGCGGATCGAGCTGGTACGTGCTCTCGTCGGGCAAGGAGAAAGCCACAGCGATCGACTTCCTCAACGAGATCTACGCCAAGGACATCGACTTCTATCAGACCATCCTGCAGTCGCGCGGTGCCGTCGGGACGCTGCTCGCTTCGCGCACCGGCAAGGCGTATAGCGAAGCCGACCCGTTCTTCGGCGGCGCACAGGTCTGGCAGAGCTTCTCCGACTGGCTGCAGAAGGTGCCGAGCGTCAACTACGGCATGTACACCTATGAAGGTGACGCGGCGATCGCTGCGCAACTGCCCGCGCTGATCCAGGGGGCGCCGGTCGACAAGCTGCTCGACGCCATCCATCAGCAGCTTTCCGCGCAAATCAAGTAAGCCAGCAAGTCTTCGCAGTGCTGCTGCGCCGCCCGGTGACGGGCGGCGCGGTACCCCGAATTTCCCCCCGGAGGATCGTCATGGGACACGCTCCCAAGCCTTCTCGTCGCCGTTTTTACGACATCAACGGCTGGTCTTTTGTCGCCCCGGCGCTGCTGCTGATCGCCGTGTTCATGGTTTATCCGATCGGCAAGTCGCTGTGGATGTCGGTGCACTCCGGCCAGGGCACGCTGGTCAAGTTCGTCGGTTTCGGCAACGCCATTCGCCTGGCCAGCGACCCGATTTTCCTGCGGGCGCTCAGCAATACCATCATTTTCCTGATCATCCAGGTGCCGATCATGATCGTGCTGGCGATGGTCCTGGCTTCCCTGCTCAACATGCCCGATCTGAAGGCGCGCGGTTTTCTGCGCACCGCGGTGTTCCTGCCTTGCGTGACTTCGCTGGTCGCCTATTCGGTGCTGTTCAGGAGCATGTTTTCCTACGACGGCGTGGTCAATTCGGCGCTCCTGAAGCTGGGCCTCGTCAGCGAGGCGGTTCCCTGGCTGACCGACCCGTTCTGGGCCAAGGTGGTGGTCATCGGCGCGCTGACCTGGCGCTGGACGGGCTACAACATGATCTTCTTCCTCGCTGCGATGCAGAACATCGACAAGTCGATCTATGAGGCCGCACGCATCGACGGAATCTCGGCAACCCGCCGCTTCCTGTCGATCACCGTGCCGATGTTGAAGCCGGTGATCCTGTTTACCGCGGTGACCTCGACCATCGGTACGCTGCAGCTCTTCGACGAGGCGTTCAACATCACCCAGGGCGGTCCGGGCGACGCGACGCTGACGCTGTCGCTCTACATCTACAACCTGTCGTTCCGCTACGTGCCAAACTTCGGTTATGCCGCCACGGTGTCTTACGTCATCGTGATCCTGGTGGCGATCCTGGCTTTCTTCCAGTTCCACGCGGCGAAGGAGCGCGATTGATGGATACCCTTATCCGCAAGACCCGCAGCGCGGCGGTCTATGCTTTTCTCGGCCTCGTCGCGCTACTCTCGCTGTTCCCCTTCGTGTGGATGGTGATCAGTGCGACCAACGTCTCGAACGAGATCAGCAAGGGGCGGATGAGCTTCGGCCCGGCGCTCATGGAGAACTACGCGAAGTTCGCCGCCGCCTACGACGTCGGCGTGATCTTCTGGAATTCGGCCAAGATCGCGCTGCTCGCCTCGTTCTTCACGCTGCTCGTTTCCTCGCTCGCCGGCTACGGCTTCGAGGTCTTCAGCTCGAAGCTGCGCGAACGCATCTACCGCGGCGTGCTGCTGTCGATGATGATCCCGTTCGCGGCGCTGATGATCCCGATGTTCATCCTGATGGCCACCACTGACCTCATCGACACGCACCTCGCGGTGATCCTGCCGACGGTCGCTTCGGCCTACCTGATCTTCTACTTCCGTCAGAGCAGCAAGGCCTTCCCGCCCGAGCTGCGCGAAGCGGCGCGCATCGATGGACTCAAGGAATGGCAGATCTTCTTCTTCGTCTACATGCCGGTGATGCGCTCGACGTATGCCGCGGCGTTCATCATCGTCTTCATGGCCGCCTGGAACAGCTTCCTGTGGCCGCTCATCGTGTTGCAGTCGAATGAACTCAAGACCATCACGCTGGTGCTCTCTTCTCTCAACTCCGCCTACAAGCCCGACTTCGGCGTGGTCATGGTGGCCACCGTGCTCGCCACGCTGCCCACGCTCGCCGTCTTTTTCGCCATGCAGCGCCGCTTTGTCGAGGGCATGCTGGGTTCCGTCAAATAAAGGAGCAACGATGCGATCGCTCACGCAATTCAATAACGGTTGGACCTTCCACGGCGAATTCACGCCGTGGATGATCGCCGGATTCGTTTCCGGAGACACGGTTCGGCTGCCGCACAACGCCGTCGACCTCCCGATGAACTACTTCGACGAGTGTTGTTTCCAGAAAGCGTTCTGCTACCAGCGCACGCTCGACTGGCAGGCGGATTTCGCCGACCGTGAGGTCGAACTGGTCTTCGACGGGGCGATGGCCGACGCCGTCGTCTGGCTTAACGGACAGCAGGTCGCCGCGCACAAGGACGGCTACACGCCTTTCTCGGCGCGCCTGACCGGCCTGCTGCGGGACGGCGCCAATCTCGTCACGGTGCGCATCGACGGCAGTGAGAATCCTGAAATCCCGCCCTTCGGCGGGCAGATCGACTACCTCACCTACGCCGGCATCTATCGCGACGTCTGGCTCAAGGTCACCGACCCGGTGGCGATCGGGAACGTCAAGATCGAGACGGCCAACGAGCTCGCCGCCGAGAAGAGCGTTTACGTCGTCTGCACTCTGGCCAATCCGTGCCGTCATCCCGTGACCGGGACGCTGGGTGCGGAACTGCTCGACGAGGCCGGCCGTGTGCTCGCCACGACGAGCGCCGAGGTTTCCGGCGAGCGCGTGAGTTTGTCATTCGAAGACCTGCCTGGCCTCTCGCTCTGGGAACTCGACGCGCCACGCCTGTATCGCGTCCGGCTGACGCTTGAGACCGGCAACGGCCGCGACGAGCTGACGACACGTTTCGGTTTCCGCAGCGCCCGCTTCACGCCGGAAGGCTTCGTCTTCAACGGCCAGCCGCTCAAGATTCGCGGCCTCAACCGGCATCAATCGTATCCCTACGTCGGTTATGCGATGGGCCGTCGCGCGCAGGAGAAGGACGCCGAGATCGTCAAGCATGTCCTCAAGTGCAATCTGGTGCGCACGTCGCACTACCCGCAATCGACGTACTTCCTCGATCGTTGCGATGAGCTGGGGCTCCTCGTCTTCGAGGAGATTCCGGGCTGGCAGCACATCGGCGGCGAGCGCTGGAAGCAGGAGTCGATCCGCAACGTGCGCCGCATGATCGAGCGCGACTGGAACCACCCGTCGATCATCCTCTGGGGCGTGCGCATCAATGAGTCGCCCGACGACCATGACTTCTACGCCGAGACCAACCGGGTCGCGCGCGAACTCGATGCCACGCGGCAGACAGGCGGCGTGCGCTGCCATGAGAAGAGCGAGTTCCTCGAAGACGTCTATACGATGAACGACTTCAACCACGCGGCGAGTCCCGAGCTTCTCGGCGGCCGCGAGCCGGCGGTGCTGCGCG
Organism: Propionivibrio sp.; assembly: GCF_017995515.1. GTDB lineage: Bacteria > Pseudomonadota > Gammaproteobacteria > Burkholderiales > Rhodocyclaceae > Propionivibrio. Next base: position 3,636 of record NZ_JAGOIT010000104.1, on the reverse strand, counting down.
ACCAGCAGACGGTGACGGGCCGTGGCGACAAGGTTCCCTACCTGGTCACCGAGTACAACGGTCACATGTTCCCGACCAAGCGCACCGATCCCGAGGTGCGCCAGGCCGAGCACGTCACGCGTCACCTGCAGGTGCTCGACCGCTGCTACGCCGACGCCGGGGTCGCCGGTTGCATCGGCTGGTGCATGGCCGATTACAACACGCACATGGACTTCGGCGCCGGTGATCGCCTCTGCCACCATGGCGTGCTCGACATCTTCCGCGAACCGAAGTTTGCCGCCTATGCCTACGCCAGCCAGTGCGAACCGGCCGAGGGCGTCGTCCTGAAGCCGGTGACGTTCTGGGCGCGCGGCGAGAAGGACCGTTGCGACGTCCTGCCGCTGATCGTGCTGACCAACTGCGACTACATCGAATTCCAGTTCGGCGCCTTTCCACCCAAGCGCGTTTATCCGGATCGCGAAAACTACCCGCACCTGCCGCACGCGCCGGTCGTCATCGACCAGCGCCATGTCGACTTCGCCGAAATCGGCGCTTGGGGGATGCGCTGGCAGGACGGCCGCTTCACCGGCTTCGTCGACGGCCAGCCGGTCGCCGAAGTCCGGCTCTCGGGCAAGGCCGTCGCCACGACGCTCGAACTCGTCGCCGACGATGCGGAGCTGCGGGCAAGCGAAAAGGACGCGACGCGCTTCATCGTTCGCGCGCTCGACCAGTTTGGCAACGTCCTGCCGGTCTTCGACGATCCCGTGCACATCTGCGTCAGCGGTCCGGCCTGGCTGCTTGGTCCCGATCTGGTTGCGTTCAAGGCCGGGATTGCCGGCTTCTGGGTCGAGACGACGGGCAGCACGGGCGAGATCGGCGTCGAAGTTTCCAGCCGTAGGCTCGGCAGTCGGCGCCTGACAGTACAGGTCCGCTAGACCGGAGCGGACGTCCGGAACGAAAAGATGAGGCACCACGCCTTCGGAGAAAAGAAAAATGGCTGATGTAACACTGACCCATATCCGCAAATCCTTTGGCCCGATCGACGTGATCAAGGGCGTCGATCTGGAGATCAATGCCGGCGAGTTCGTCGTTTTCGTCGGCCCGTCCGGCTGCGGCAAATCCACCTTGCTGCGGATGATCTCGGGGCTCGAGGACATCACGTCGGGCGAACTGCGCATCGACGGCGAGGTGATGAACGACGTCGACCCGTCGAAGCGCGGGATCGCCATGGTCTTCCAGTCCTACGCGCTCTATCCACACATGACGGTGCGCGAGAACATGGGCTTCGCGCTCAAGTACGCGAAGGTGCCCAAGGACGAGATCGATCGGCTGGTGAACGAGACGGCCGCCATCCTCGGCCTCGAAAACCTCATGGAACGCAAGCCGAAAGCCCTGTCGGGCGGGCAGCGCCAGCGCGTCGCCATCGGCCGCTCGATTGTGCGCCAGCCCAAGGTCTTCCTGTTCGACGAGCCGCTCTCCAACCTCGACGCCGAGTTGCGCGTGCATATGCGCATCGAGATCGCCCGCCTGCACCGCGAGCTCGGGACAACGATCGTCTACGTGACGCACGATCAGGTCGAGGCCATGACGCTGGCCGACAAGATCGTCGTGCTGCGCGCCGGCGTCATCGAGCAGGTTGGCGCGCCGCTCGATCTGTACGACAACCCGGCCAACACCTTCGTCGCCGGCTTCATCGGCTCGCCGCGCATGAACTTCTTCGAGGGCACGGTGCGCGGCGCCGACGGGGCGCGTTGCCTCGTCGAGTTGCAGGCGTTCGACGGCGCCGTCGTGGCCATCCCGCTCAAGGGCGCGCTGCCGGCGGTCGGTGCGCAGGTGTCGCTCGGCGTGCGGCCGGAGCACTTCCACGACGACGGCGACGGCCACTTGCGCCTGACGATCGACATGCTCGAACATCTGGGCGGCGAGACCTTTGCCTACGCGCGTTCCGCGGCGGGCGCCATGGTCGTGGTCGAAACCAGGCACGGGCGGGCGCTGCAATCCGGGCAGAACTATGATGCGCGTTTCCACACCGCGTCGGCCCTGCTGTTCGACAAGGCGGGGCTGCGCATCTACTGAGCTGCGACCCGTCCGCATTCGATTGAACCACCGGTAGCCCACATGAGCACGCGCGCCCCAGAAATCGCCGCCGAATACCTCGTCCTGCACGGTCGTTCGACCAGTGTCCTGCTCGAGCACGCGCCGACGACGAGTCGACCGCCACAAGCGCACGGCGCCTGGTTGGCCGAGGTCGGCCTGCCTTGCCGCGCGTCGGCGCCGAAAGTGTGCTGGTCTATCGAATCAGCGCCGTTCCGGTCAGCTGCCCCTTGCGGCTGAGCCGTACCGGTTCTGGTGTCACTTTGACGCCTTGATCGAATCCGCCTTCGTTTCGCAGGCGAGACCAAGGCCCAACTCCGCTCGCGCGGCGTCAATGAGCGCGATCATCTTGGCCGAGAGGTCGTGACTCATGATGGGACTTTCCATCTCACCTGCGCGCAGGACTTCGCAGAAGTGGGCGGTTTCATAATTGAGTCCTCCGCCGACAAACGGCTCGTACAACTCGACCGTCCGTCCCCCAAACGTACCGAACCGTCGCGCACGACGGATTCCACCAGTTTTCGTGAATGGTGACGCTCCCGTTCGTGCCGGCAAGAAACGCGTCGCCTTTCCCGTCGAGTTCCAGTTCGCAGAATAGCTGCGAGATGCCTTTCTCGTGACGCACGTTCAGACTTGCGAAGGTGTCGACGCCGGTTTCCCCGATTTTGCCGATGGTCTGGACGTTGATTGCGGCGCCGAGAAAGCAGGGGTCGAGCAAGGACTCCAAGCTCGGATATGCGTGCGTTGCGTGTCCTTCGCGAACTCGTGCGCCTGTGCGTCCTCGGCCGGCCTCGTCACGTTGATGTCAAAGCCCGGAAAAACGCCCGCCCAGCGCATCCTTCCCTGACAGCACTGGTTCGCCTCCAATCGGCCAGTCGATGGCCAGATCCGGATCATCCCAGCGGATGCAGCGTTCCATTTCCGGCGCGTAGTAATCCGTGGTTTTGTAGAGAAACTCGGCCGAGTCACTGAGCACAACAAAGCCGTGCGCCAGCCCGGGCGGAATCCACAGCTGGCGCTTGTTGTCGCCCGAGAGGATTTCACCGACCCATTGGCCGAACGTTGGAGAATTCTTGCGGATATCCACCGCCACGTCGAAGACCTCGCCGGCGACGACCCGCACCAGCTTGCCCTGCGCCTTCGGCGGCAGCTGGTAATGCAGGCCGCGCAGGACGCCTTTCGCACTCTTCGAGTGGTTGTCCTGCACGAATTGAAGATCGAGCCCGGTCGCCGCGTTGAAACGCTGCTGGTTGAAGCTCTCGAAGAAGAAACCGCGTTCGTCGCCGAAGACCTTGGGTTCGAACAGCAGGACGTCGGGGATAGCCAGCGCGGTGACTTTCATACGAACACCTTGTCGCGCAGAAGGCCGATCAGGTATTGGCCGTAGCCCGATTTGCCCAGGCGCTGCGCACTCTTCTCCAGTTGCGCATCGTCGATCCAGCCGTTGCGCCAGCTGATTTCTTCCGGACAGGCCACCTTCAATCCCTGACGACTCTCGATCGTGCTGATGAACTGGCTCGCTTCGAGCATCGACTCGTGCGTCCCGGTATCGAGCCAGGCGTA
>NZ_JAGOIT010000184.1 GCF_017995515.1 Propionivibrio sp. | reverse complement strand
GAGCGCGACGGTCTCGTAGAGCGTGATCGGCGCGTCGGCGCGGTCGGGGTAGTAGCTGCGGAACAGGTCGCGATACGCCGTCAGGATGGCCGCGTCCGGGTTGTCCAGCGGCCGCTTGAAGAACGCTTGTGCTTCGAGCGGCAGGACCTCCAGCCCGCGCTCGGTCTGGAACGGAATCTGCCCGGCCTTGAGCACGAGACCGGCGGACAGTGTTTCGGCGGCGAGCGGCCCGCGCGCGTTGGCGAGCGTCACCATGGCGCGTGCCGGCGTCGCTGGTTGCAGCGGCAGGTTCAGCAGTTGCAGGAACTTCAGCCGGTTGCGTTCGGGAATCTGGTTGGCCCGATAGAGCAGGTTTTCGCCGAGGAAGGCGAACAGTTCGAGCAGCGTGACGCCCGGATCGGCCTCGCCGAACTGCGTCCATTCCGGTGTATGCACCGGCACGCGCGCCAGCATTTCGTCCACCAGCTGGCGATAACTGCGGTCGTCGAGGTTGGGAAGTTGGATGGGCATGATCGTCTTCCTCTCGGGTCAGGAAGCCACGGGAACGCTGATGTTCAGCGTCGCCTGTTGCGCGTTGCTCACCAGACGGTAGGCAATCGTCGCCAATGCCGCCTGCGAATCGGTTGGATCGGCGTCGACTTCGACCTGCGCGACCCGGATGCGCGGCTCCCAGCGTTTCAGGCTCAGGTCGATGGCGCGGGCAATGGCGATGTGCGTCGCGGGGATGTTCGGCTCGAACAGGAAGCGGCCGAGGCCGGCGCCGAATTCCGGCAGGCGAACGCGCTCGCCCGGTTCGGTGAGCAGGATGACCTGGATCGCCTCGCGGACGTTGTCGGCATCGGCGGAGCGCAGCAGGCGGCCGTCGCCGTCGATGCGTGGCGGCCAGGAGATGCCTTGTCCGAGGGAGGTGGGGTTCATGGTTGGGGCGCTTTCAACCTGAGTTCGTCGATTGGGTTTTTGAGGCGCTGTGTTCCGCGCCTGACGCGCGGGCATACTTTCTTTTGGGTCGCCAAAAGAAAGTAGCCAAAGAAAAGGCGCCCCCCGCGTTACGCGGCCGGCAATGCCGGCTGCCCTGCGCTACTCGTGAGGCCGGGCGGCTGCGGAACTCGGGCTTCGCCCTCAGACAGTCCTCGCCGACGACCCCCGGCCCCACTCCGTTGCTCGGCGCTGCACGAGGGGGAAGGAAAAGCACACCGAGCGGAACTTGATGCCACAAGCGGTTGATATGGGTGTGGTTTTCAATTGGCCCTTTGCGTCGTCGAGCAGCGCAAGACGCAACGGGAAATAGGGCGAGGACTGTCTGAGGGCCGAAGGCCCGAGTTCCGCAGCCCCCCGTTGCGGCTGAGCAGCGCAGAGCACCCGGCGCAGCCGGGCGACGCTGTGGGCGCGCTTTTTCTTTGGCTACTTTCTTTTGGCAAGACAAAAGAAAGTACGCCCGCGCGTCAGGCGCGGAACCCAGCGGTTGAGGCATCAACTCGAAATCAGTCAAGACAGATTTCATTTCTTCCCCTTCAACCCCGGAATCGGCAGGCACATAAAAAACCACGGCATCCAGCGAAAGACGAAGTCGAGCAGGCTGACGATGATCATCAGCAGGATCAGCGCGCAGATCGTGATGATCGGGATCGACAGCGAGCAGACCATCCCGATGCCCGGCGCGCCCTTCGCGCAGACCGATTCGCCGACCGGCAGGTCCTTGTGCAGCGGCCAGGGCAGGACGGACAGGATGAGGTCGCCGAAGGTGACCTTCCTGAAGCGCGAGACCTGTCCGCAGAGCAGGTCGGACATGACCATGAAGGTCTTCTTGTCGAACTTGCGCAGGCCGGCCGGCGTCGGGTCGATCGGCAGGCCGATGCGCACCGGGCGTGCCGGCGCGTCGGGGTCGAAGAAGCCGGCCATCTCGAACGCCTGCGACGGCGCGGACAGCACGGCTGGATGCAGCGGCTCGCAGTCCGGCCGGCGGAAGACGCAGCGGATGCGGAACCACGCGAGATTCGACGCATCGCCGATCGGCGCATTGGGGATGCTGGCGCGGCTGGTCGTGCCGCTCAGCGCCGGCAACGCAGCGGCGATCTTCTCGCGCAGCGCGTTCACGCCGGCGACATCGAGCGGCGGGCTGAACTGCGGATCGGCGAGCGGGAAGAGGAAGTCCGGCCAGTCGGCGGCCGGGGCGCTGTGCGAGTAAGCAACCGTGACGCGTTCCAGCGCATTGGCGAACGCCTGTGCCTTGGCCGCCGTGTACGGCAGGCTGCCCGCCGTCACCTGCAAGCCGCCGACCAGCGTCGCCAGCAGTGGCGGCTTCGGTGGTGGCATGCCGTCCTGCAGCGTTTGCGTCAGCGTCTTCCCGCCGATGCTCCCGCCGGGCTGGGTCACGGCATTGAGTGCCGTCCAGACGGCGGCCATGGCCGGCGTGGCGGACAGCGTGCTCGCGGCGGCCTGCCCGGTGACGACGCGCCACACGGGATTGAGATGTTTCTCCAGCCAGGCCAGCAGATCGAGCAGCACGTACCACGAGCCGCTCTGGATCTGGTTGCGCAGCGCACGCCGGGCGCGGACGATTTCGGCCGTCGTCTTGTCGGCATCCTGGTCCATATCCGGGAAGGCGTTGCTCGCCGTGATGCTGCCGGCGTTGAAGTCGCCGACGCGGTCGAGCAGGTTCAGCCACGGACCGACGATATCGGCATCGAAGGCCGCGAGGCGCGCGTCGGTGCCGTTCTCCGGCAGCTCGTCGCCGGATTGCGTCGGCGCGCCCATGAAGGCTTCGCGCCGGCCGACCGGAATCAGCCCGGCGAGCAGGCGGCGCGGACGTTCGCCGTTGCGGTAGTTGAGCGGGAAGAGCGGCAGGATTTCCTCCCCGTCAGCGAGCAGCTTTTCGCCTTCAGTCCTGCGCCAGGCATTGGCGACGAAGGCGTACTCGTCCCATGTCTCCGCGGAAGTGCT
>NZ_JAGOIT010000103.1 GCF_017995515.1 Propionivibrio sp. | reverse complement strand
GCGCCGACGGCGATCCGCTTGCCGCGCAGAAACGCGAACGCTATTTCCCCTTGTTCTACAGCCTCGCCGCCGAGCACGACCGTTCGGCGCTCGGTCTCGATCTGCTGGCGCCGGCCAGGCATCTGGCGCCGATTTCGATGGCTATCGACAGCAACGCCCCAGCGGCCATCGCCCTGGCGCACACGCTGCTCGAACGCGCGTACGGCGGCAACCTGATGTTCCTGGTCGCGCCCGTCTATCGCGGCGACGCGGTGCCCGAGTCGAGAAACGCCCGCCGCGAGGCCGTGCGCGGACTCCTGCTGATGACGCTCGATCTGGCCGACATCTTCGACTCGGCGAACCGCTCGGCTGCCGAACCTGGCCTGTCCGCGCAGCTGTTCGATTACCACGACAAGTCGAACCTGATCGCGCGCTGGCAACCGCTTTCGCTCGCCAACCCGATGGCGGGCCGTTCGGACGGGCGTGGGTTCGTCTACAAGCAGAACTTCGAGCTGGCCGGACGCCGCCTGCTGATCCAGGTCGAAGCCGGTCCGGAGTGGGCTGAGCGCAACGAGTCGCACAGCGGCGCGCTGGTGCCGCTGGTTGGCGTGCTGCTGACGCTGGCCCTGCTCGTTTATCTGCACCGTCTGCTCGGCCGCAGCGCGCTGGTGGATGCGCTCGAGGCAAGGCAGGCCATCGACCACGCCGAGCGGCGCGCGGCCGAAGCGTGGGCCGGCAAGCTGTCGCTGGTGGTCGAGCAGAATCCGTCGACGATCATCATCACCGACCTCGACGGCCGCATCGAGTACGTGAACGATCGTTTCGTCGAAACGACCGGCTACGCGCGCGAAGACGCGCTCGGGCAGCACGTCGACATGCTCAACCCGCGCCCCCTGCCCGAGTCGTTCTTCGACCAGCTGCGCGAAACGATCGCCAGCGGGCAGAGCTGGAAGGGCGACCTGCAGACGCGCCGGCGCGACGGCACCGTCTATTGGGAACGGACGTTGATTGCGCCGATCCGCGACGCCGAGGGCAAGATCACCAACTACGTCTCGATCAAGGAGGACATCGCCGCGCTGCGCGAGGTGATGACGCGCCTGCAGGAGAGCGAAAGCCGTTTCCGGAGCGCCATGGGGGTGATGCTCGAAGGCCTGGTCATCATCTCGCCGGATGGCGACTACCTCTTCGTCAATCGCTCGGCGCAGGAGTCGATCGGCGCCGATCTTCTCGGGCGCAGGATCACCGATCTCGGCACCGAGATTCTGCGCGAGGATGGCTCGCCGTGTCCGCCGGAAGACTATCCGTCGCACCGCACCTTGCGCGACGGCTGCGAAATCCGTGACGCCGTGATGGGCCTCCGTGTGCAGGACGGCACGGTGCATTGGGCCGAGATCAACACGGCGCCCCTGCATATGGGCGACGACCCGCGCTGGGGCGTCGTCCTCACCTTTTCCGACGTGACCGAGCGGCGGCGCACCGAGGAGCAGCTCAAGCTCGCCTTCGAGGCGATCAAGCACAGCGGCGAGGGCATCCTCGTCACCAACGCCGAGCACCGCATCCTCTCGGCCAACCCGGCCTTCGAGGCGATGACCGGCTATCGCACCGACGAGATCATCGGCGCTGAGCCGTCGGTCATTTCGCTTGCCGAGTCCGGACCCGAACAGGAAGTCGCGCTGGCGATGCGCGAGGCGCTCGCCACCTCGGGCTACTGGCAGGGCGAAGTCTGGAACCGGCGGCGCAGCGGCGAGGGCTATCCCGGCTGGCTCGGCGTCTCCGCCGTGCAGGAAGCCGATAACCGGCCGATGTACTACATCTACATCTTCTCCGACATCACCGAGCGCAAGGAGGCGCAGAAGCGCATCGAGTATCTGGCGCACCACGACGCGCTCACCGGCCTGCCCAACCGCCTCCTGCTCTGCGACCGCGTCGCCCAGGCGCAGGCGCAGGCACACCGCATGCAGAGCCGCATGGCGTTGATGTTCCTCGACCTCGACCGCTTCAAGACGATCAACGATTCGCTTGGGCACCCGGTCGGCGACGCGTTGCTCAAGGAAGTCGTCGAACGCCTGAAGGGCTGCGTGCGCGAGTCGGACACGATCAGCCGCCAGGGCGGCGACGAGTTCATCATCCTCCTGAACGACGTGCGCGACGGCGAGGCGATCGCCCGTGTCGCCGACAAGATCCACCAGCGCATGGCCGCCCCCATCGTGCTCGGCTCGCATACGCTCAACACCTCCTTCTCGATCGGCATCGCCATCTATCCGGAAGACGGCAGCGACTTCGACACGCTGCTGCAAAAGGCGGATACGGCGATGTACCACGCCAAGGAGGTCGGGCGGAACAGCCACCGCTTCTTCACCGAGCAGATGAACCAGCGCGTCGTCGAGCACCTGTCACTGGAGACGAATCTGCGCCGCGCGCTCGAGAACAGGGAATTCGTCCTCCATTACCAGCCGCAGATGGATCTCGGCGAAGGACGGATCATCGGCGTCGAGGCGCTGATCCGCTGGAACAGCCCGAAACACGGCCTCGTCTCGCCGGCGCGCTTCATCCCGGTGGCCGAGGATTCCGGACTGATCGTGCCGATCGGCGCCTGGGTACTCAACGAAGCCTGCCGCCAGGCGCGCGCCTGGCAGGATGCCGGCTTGCCGCCAATGGTCGTCGCCGTCAACCTCTCGGCCGTGCAATTCAAGCGGCCGGAACTCGTCAACACCGTGATCAACGCGCTGGTGCTTTCCGACCTCGACTCGCAATGGCTGGAGCTCGAACTCACCGAGTCGATCCTGATCCAGGACGCCGAAGCGACGCTCGACACGGTGCGTCGCCTGAAGTCGCTCGGCATCAAGCTGTCGGTCGACGACTTCGGCACCGGCTACTCGAGCCTCACCTATCTCAAGCGCTTCGCCGTCGACAAGCTGAAGATCGACCAATCCTTCGTGCGCGACCTCGTTGCCGATCCCGACGACGCGGCGATCGTGCGCGCGATCATCCAGATGGCGCATAGCCTGAAGCTGAAGACGATCGCCGAAGGCGTCGAAACCGAGGAACTGGCCAACCTCCTGCGCATCTTCCACTGCGACGAGATCCAGGGCTACTGGCTGGCGCGGCCGATGCCGGCGGAGCAGATGGAGGTTTTTCTGCGCGAGCGGGCGAGTGATCAGTTTGCATGACAGCCTCGGGAGGGAGTTCTCAGGTGCTGGTTTCCGCGCCTGACGCGCGGGCGTACTTCTTCTTGTCTTGCCAAGAAGAAAGCGCGCCCACAGCTTCGCCCGGCTGCGCCGGGGTCTCTGCGCTGCTCAGCCGCAACGGGCCGATTGAAAACCATCCGGGTATCAACTGCCCACTACCGGGCAGGCTCAGCTTGGTGTTGGTCCCCTTTGGACGACGCCGAGCAACGGAGTACGGCCGGGGCCGTCGGCGAGGACTGTCTGAGGGGCGCAGCCCCGAGTTCCGCAGCCGCCCGGCTGTACGAGTAGCGCAGGGAACCCCGCCGAAGGCGGGGCGTCGGCCCGGGGTCGCCTTTTCTTTGGCTTCTTTCTTTTGGCGACCCAAAAGAAAGAATGCCCGCGCGTCAGGCGCGGAACAAAGCGTCTCCCGATCCTAAACGCACGAATACCCCCCATCGATGATGATGTCGGCACCGGTTGTGTACGAAGCTGCTTCGCTCGCAAGATAGACGACGGCACCCTGCAACTCCTCCGGCAACCCCATGCGCTTCATCGGCGCGAAGAAGAACCAGTTTTCCATGCGCTCGCGCGGCACATCGATCGACAGCGGCGTCGCCATGTAGCCGGGGCTGATGCAGTTCACGCGGATGTTGTACCTGGCCCACTCTGTGGCCAGCGACTTGGTCAGGTGGATGAGGCCGGCCTTCGCCGCGTTGTAGGCACACTGCGGCTGCGGCACGTTCACGATGTGGCCGGACATCGACGCGGTGCTGATGATGGCCCCGCCCTTGCCGGCCTTGATCATGCGCTGGCCGGCAGCGCGTGCCATGAGGAACTGCGCGGTGAGATCCACATCGACGACCTTTCGCCACTGTTCCAGCGTCATGGTCTCTGCCTCCGTGCAGATGCAGATGCCGGCGTTGTTGAAGAGAATGTCGACGCCGCCGAAGCGCGCATCGACTTCGGCGTAGGCCGCTTCCACCGCCGCTTCGTCGGCAACGCTCATCCTGATGCAGAAGGCGTCGCGGCCGAGCGCGCGGATCGCGGCCTGCGTCTCGGTGGCTTCGTTGAGATCAAACAGCGCCACGTCGGCACCGGCTTCGGCCAGCGCAATCGCCACATGGTGGCCGATGCCCTGCGCGGCGCCGGTGACGATGGCCTTCTTTCCGGTCAGGCGAAATCGATCGATGATTGACATGTCATGTCTCCTTGAGGGTCGAGTTGGGTGGTGTTGCTTGCAAAATCACTTGCCGAGCGCGTGCATGACGTCGCGCACGCTGCGGTTGTCCGACATCTCGCGGTAGCGGCGGTAGCGCTCGTCGTAGATGGGAAAGACGCCGGTGGTCGGTTCGACGACGCGGTAGTCGGTCGCGCCGAAACGGCCTGCGCCGTCCGAGTAGTTCGCCACGATGCCGGCGGCCACGGCGCCATGAATCGCCGCGCCGATCGCCGTCGGGTGCGTCAGGCGCGGGATTTCCAGGGAACAGCCGAGGATGTCGGCGAGCATCTGCATCAGCACGTCGTTTTTCTGCGCCAGCCCGCCGGTGAGCACTACGCGCTCGATCGGCGAACCGCTGCTGGCCAGCAGGTCGACGATGGTGCGCGCGCCGAAGCAGATCGACTCCATCAGCGCGCGGTAGATGTCGACCGCCGTTGTGCGCATGTTCATGCCGACGAGGAGGCCCGACAGCGTCGAATCGCCGAAGGGCACCCGGCAGCCGTTCCACCAGTCGAGCGCCAGCACATGGCCGGCGCCGAGCGAGCGCAAGGCGGCCGCGCGGTCGTAGTAGGCGAAGTCGTCCTTGACGTTGCCCGAGCGCGGAAAGGCGTTGATGAACCAGGCGAGCAGGTCGCCGAAACTCGCCTGGCCGGCCTCATAGCACCACGCGTCGGGAATCGCAGCGCTGTAGGCCGTACCCTCGATGCCCTTGGGCAAGGGCCGCGCCGTCTTGTCGAGCAGCAGGAAGACGGCCGAGGTGCCGAGCGCTCCCATCAGCGAGCCGCTATCGACGACGCCGAGCGCCGGCATCGCCACGTGCGAGTCGATGATCGCCACGGCGACGGCCGGTTCGCCGAGAATGCCCGTCTTCGCGCACCACACCGGCCTGAGCGGGCCAGCCGATGAACCGACCGGCAGGGGATCGGCCAGGCGTTCGGCAAGGCCGGCGACGACGTCCTGCGGATAGCCGCGCTCGCGCGAGAAATGCGCCTTGTACGTGGCAAAGCTCTCGCTGCGCGCCTCGTGGCCGGTGAGTTGCCATACGAGCCAGTCGCCGGCCTCGATGAAGCGCTCAGTTTCGTTCCACACTTCCGGCGCCTCGTCGGCGATCTGCGCGGCCTTGGCCAGCAACCATTCGCCCGACAGCCTGCCGCCGCAGTTGGCCAGATAGTCGCCGCCGCGCGCGTTGATCCGGTTGGCCCACGGCTGCGCCGCCTGGTGCTTCCACAGCTTGACGTAGGCGTGCGGGTTGCGCGGCAGGATGGACGACAGCGGCGTGCCGTCGGCCTTGCACGGCAGGGGCGAGCTGGCCGTAAAGCCGATGCCGATGCCGAGTACGTGGCGCCCGCGCCCGAGGCCGGCGAGGATGGCCTCCGCCGCCTCGGTGTAATCCGGCGCCACCTGCAGCGCCCAACCGCGCGCCAGCATTTCGCCGTCAGGTAGCGACGCCGACATGACGCCGTGCCGGTAGGCGTGCGTCAGGCTGCCGACGACGCGGCCGCTTCCCGCTTCGAGCAGTACGCCGCGCGCCGACTCCGAACCGAAGTCCAGACCGATCAGATATCCGTCCCCTGCTGTGCTCATCACCATCTTGCGCATCCCGTTTTCAATTCAATGGGTTCGACTATTTGTATAGTTTCATACAGATGATAATGCTGTTTTGGCCGCCCAATCAAATAAGGTGTGTCTTCTTCGCTGGAACGTCTGCCTCGGCCGCGGCAAGCCTCGTTCTTATGCCCGTTCACTAAAACTGATTCGGGGGAAAGGCCGGGTGAGCGCTTGATATAATTGCCATCCCCTCGAACACCCGGAAATCCAATCCCCATGCACAAGTTTCGCTCGCCGACGTTGTCGTTTGTCTTCTCGCTGTTCCTGTCGCTGTTTCTGTCACACCTCCTCCTTCCAACCCTCGCCTTTGCCCAGCAGTTGCCCACCCCGCCGGCGCTTGCCGCCAAGTCCTGGCTGCTGATCGAAGCCGGCTCGGGCCAGGAACTCGCCACACAGGCCGCCGACGAGCGCCTCGAACCGGCATCGCTGACCAAGCTGATGACCGCCTACCTGACCTTCGCCGCGATCAAGCAGGGCACGATCAAGCCGGAACAGACGATCGTTGTCTCGGAAAAGGCGTGGAAAGCGCAGGGTTCGCGCATGTTCATCCAGGTCAACACGCAGGTGAAGATCGAAGACCTGATCAAGGGCATGATCGTGCAATCGGGCAACGACGCCTGCGTAGCGCTCGCCGAAGCCATCGCCGGCAGCGAGGAAACGTTCGCGCAAATGATGAACCAGCAGGCGCAGAAGCTCGGCATGAAAGCCACCAGCTTCAAGAACGCCGCCGGCATGCCCGACCCCGAGCACTACACGACGGCGCGTGACCTGGCGACGCTCACCCGTGCGCTGATCCACGATTTCCCCGAGGACTACGCCAAGTACTACTCGATCAAGGAATTCCGCTACAACAACATCACGCAGCCGAACCGTAACCGCCTGCTCTGGCTCGATCCGACCGTCGATGGCGTCAAGACCGGCCACACCGAAGCTGCAGGCTACTGCCTGATCTCCTCCGCCAGGCGTGACACGCGCCGCCTGATTTCGGTCGTGCTCGGCACCAAGTCCGACGCCGTACGCGCGCAGGAATCGCTCAAGCTGCTCAACTTCGGCTTCCAGGCGTACGACGCCGTCAAGCTCTACGCCAAGAACGAGGCCGTCTCCAACCTGAAGGTCTGGAAGGGTACCGAGAAGACGGTGAAGGCCGGCTTCACGGAAGATTTCATCATGGTCGTACCCAAGGGATACGGTCCGCGCATCAAGTCCGAACTGCAATCGCAGCAGCCATTGATCGCGCCGGTCGCGCAAGGCCAGATCGTCGGCACCATGAAGGTCAGCCTCGACGACAAGCCGTACGGCGAGTTCCCGGTCGTCGCCATCGACGGCGTTCCGGTCGCCGGCATCTTCGGCCGCGCCATCGACACCATCCGTCTCTGGTTCAACTGATTTCGCAACGCTTTTTCATCCCCTAAGGACGCACCATGACCGCCTATGTCAACGGCAAATTCATGCCGATCGCCGAAGCCAGGATCTCTCCGCTTGATCGCGGCTTCCTCTTCGCCGACGGCGCCTACGAAGTCATCCCGGTGTACGGTCGCTACGGCTTCCGTCAGGAAGAGCACATGCGCCGCTTCCAGGTCTCGCTCGACGGCATCCGCCTGCCCAACCCGCACACGCCGGACGAGTGGCGCGCGCTGATCAAACAGATCATCGCCAATGCGCCGTTCGAGGACCAGCAGCTCTACATCCAGGTGACGCGCGGCGCCGACGTCAAGCGCGACGCAGCGTTCCCGGTCAATGTCCCGCAGACCGTCTTCATGTTCACCGCGCCGATGGCCAAGCCGAGCGCCGAAATGCGCGCCAACGGCGTCGCCTGCATTACCGCGCCCGACATCCGCTGGGGCCGTTGCGACCTGAAGACCGTTGCCCTCCTGGCCAACTCGCAGGCCCGCCAGCTCTCGGTCGACGCCGGCTGTACAGAAACCGTGATGATCCGCGACGGCTACCTGACCGAAGGCTCGGCGTCGAACGTCTTCATCGTCAAGAACGGCGTCGTGCTCGCCCCGCCGAAGAACAACCGCATCCTGCCCGGCATCACCTACGACGTCGTCTTCGAACTCGCCGCCAAGCACGGCGTGCCGAACGAAGCGCGCCCGATCAGCGAGGCCGAAGTCTTCGACGCCGACGAAATCTGGATCACCTCCTCGACCAAGGAAATCCTGCCGGTCACCAAACTGAACGGCAAACCGGTCGGCCACGGCGACGCGGCGGGCAAGGTCGGCCCGGTCGCGCAGAAGCTGCACAAGGCCTACGTCGACTTCCGCGACGCACTCGTCGCCGCTTCGAAGAATGCCTGATCAGGGTCCGGCGCAGGACACTCTGCTCGAGTTCCCCTGTGCCTTCCCGCTCAAGATCATGGGTCTGGCCAGCGACGGCCTGGCCCAGGCGGTGCTTGAGGTGGTCCTGCGTCACGCACCGGATTTCGACGGCGCGACGATGGGCATGCGCGCGTCGAGCGGCGGCAAGTACGTCAGCCTGACCTGCACGATCAACGCGACGTCGAAAGCGCAGCTCGACGCGCTCTATCGTGAACTTTCCTCGCACCCGCTGGTCAAGGTGGTGCTTTGAACGAAGCGCCGAGCGTCCGCAATCTGGGACGCGTGGACTACGAACCGACGTGGCAGGCGATGCTCGACTTCACGGCGGCGCGCACGGACGAAACGCCCGACGAGCTGTGGATCTGCGAACACCCGCCGGTCTATACGCTCGGTCAGGCCGGCAAGCCGGAACACCTGCTCGTCGATAACGGCATTCCGCTCATCAAGATCGATCGCGGCGGCCAGATCACCTACCACGGCCCCGGCCAGGTGGTGATCTACCTGCTGCTCGACCTCAGCCGGCGCGATTTGAAGGTGCGCGAGTTGGTGACGCGCATCGAGCAAGCGATGATCGACTTTCTCGGCGAACACGGCGTCGCGGCCGAACGGCTCGACGGCGCGCCCGGCGTCTATATCAAGCGCCAGGGCATCGTCGCCAAGATCGGCGCGCTCGGCCTGCGCATCAGGAAGGGCCGCTGCTACCATGGCCTCAGCCTGAACGTCGATATGGATCTTTCGCCGTTCAACGCGATCAATCCCTGCGGCTACGCCGGCATGGCGGTGACGCAGACGCGCGACCTCGGCGTCGCGCTGACGCCGGCTCAAGCCGGCGACGCACTGGCACAACACCTGCAACGACAACTGGAACAGGCATGAGCGAACACGAATCCGCAGCAACAACCGGCAAACCCGCCGCCAAGGTCGCCGGCGTCAAGCAGAAGGGCGAACTGAAAACGGCGCGCATCCCGATCAAGATCGTCCCGGTCGACGAGCCTTTACGCAAGCCGTCGTGGATCCGCGTCAAGGCCGGCAACGACACCGGCCGCTTCGGCGAGATCAAGTCGATGCTGCGCGAGCAGAAGCTGCACACCGTCTGCGAGGAAGCCGCCTGCCCGAATATCGGCGAATGCTTCGGCCGCGGCACGGCGACCTTCATGATCCTCGGCGACATCTGCACGCGCCGCTGCCCGTTCTGCGACGTCGGCCACGGCAAACCGCTGCCGCCCGACACCGAAGAGCCAGCCAATCTCGCCGACAGCGTCGCGCACCTGAAACTGCGCTACGTCGTCATTACCAGCGTCGACCGCGACGACCTGCGCGACGGCGGCGCCCAGCACTTCGTCGACGTCATCGCCGCCGTACGCGACAAGTCGCCGACGACCACCGTCGAGACACTCGTTCCCGACTTTCGCGGGCGCACGGAGATCGCCGTCGACGTGCTCGGCCAGTCGCTGCCCGACGTACTCAACCACAACCTGGAAACCGTGCCGCGCCTCTACAAGCAGGCCCGCCCCGGCGCCGACTACCAGCACTCGCTCGACTTCCTCAAGGCATTCAAGGAGCGCTACCCGCAGGTGCCGACCAAGTCCGGCCTGATGGTCGGCATCGGCGAAACCGACGAGGAGATCGTTGAGGTCATGCGCGACCTGCGCGCGCACGGCGTCGAGATGCTGACCATCGGTCAGTACCTCGCGCCGTCCGGCCACCACCTGCCGGTCGTGCGCTACGTCCATCCCGACACCTTCAAGATGTTCGAGAGCGAAGCGCTGAAGATGGGCTTCACCGGTGCCGCCTGCGGCCCGATGGTCCGCTCAAGCTACTGGGCCGACAAGCAGGCGCACAATGCGGGCGTTGCCTGATGTGGATTCCAACGACAAATGAGACTGAACATCGATAATTGCGACTGAGAGTCTTGTCCGAAAATCGAAAGGTTTACGTTTCGATCTGGGGAAGGCGGGAAATATGAAAGAACTTGAACTGATCGAGGCAATTTGTCGCGGAATTGACCCGCGTGATGGATCAATTCTCGATACGCGGCGTGACCCGATCTGGACGAGGCAAGGCTTGCCTATCTTCGTCGACTCAGACTCTTCGAGCAGCGCAGAATCCCCGGCGTGCACGCACAGCAGGCCGAAGCCCAGCCAGAGGCCAGTGAACCCGAACAGCACGGAGGCCGCACAGCGCGTTTCTGAGCGTTTCAGAGGGATTTGCAGCGGGAGGGCTTGTGAACCCTGAGCGGGGCGTGATAGCCTACGGTCAGTCAGCCGTCACCCTGGAAACCCAAGCGGGGCTGACGAAGTGGA
>NZ_JAGOIT010000002.1 GCF_017995515.1 Propionivibrio sp. | reverse complement strand
TCGTCGTCTTGCCATGCGTGCCGGCGATGGCGATGCCCTGCTTCAGGCGCATCAGTTCGGCGAGCATCTGTGCGCGCGGCACCAGCGGCACCTTGCGCTCGCGCGCGGCGAGCACTTCCGGGTTGTCTGACTTGACGGCCGTCGACACGACGACGGCGTCAGTGTTACCGACGTTCTCGGCGGCGTGCCCGGTGGCAATGCGGATGCCCTGCGCAGCGAGGCGGCGCGTCGTCGCGCTCTCGGCCAGATCGGAACCGCTGACCGAGAAGCCCAGATTCGCCAGCACTTCGGCGATGCCGCTCATGCCGACACCGCCGATACCGACGAAGTGGATGTTCTTGACCTTGTGTTTCATTGTGCAATCTCCTCGCACACCCGGGCGACTTCGGTCGCCGCCTCCGGCTTGGCCAACGCACGCGCCTTCTCGGCCATCTGCAGCAACTGGCCCCGGCTGTAGTTGCGGAGCAGGCTCACCGCCTCGGGTGTCATTTCATTCTGTGGCAGCAGGACGGCGCCGCCGGCCGACGCCAGGAATCTGGCGTTGGATGTCTGGTGGTCGTCGACGGCAAACGGGAACGGCACCAGGATGCTGGCGATGCCAGCCGCAGCCAGCTCGGCGACGGTCAGCGCGCCGGCGCGGCAGATCACCAGATCGGCCCATTCGTAGGCGCCGGCCATGTCGTCGACGAAAGCCACGCAATTGGCGCGCACGCCGGCGTCCTCGTAGTTCTTCTCCAGCTGCGCCAGATGCTTCGCGCCGGCCTGATGCACGATCACCGGCCGCTCGTTTTCCGGCAGCAGGGCCACGCCCTTGGGCACCATTTCGTTCAGCGCCGCCGCGCCGAGGCTGCCGCCAAGCACCAGGAGACGCAAGGGCTCGTCCGTTTCGAGACGGGCCGCCATGCGCTCGGCGGGCGGCGTCAGGTCGGCGATCTCGCGGCGCACCGGGTTGCCCGCCCAGACACTCTTCGACAATGCGCCCGGGAAGCCGCAGACGACGCGCCTGGCGATCTTCGCCAGCATCCGGTTGGCAAGGCCGGCGATCGAGTTCTGCTCGTGAACCACCAGCGGCCGTCCGGTCAACGCCGCCATCAGTCCGCCGGGCACGGTGATGTAGCCGCCCATGCCGAGCACGACGTCGGGCTTGACGCGACGGATTTCCCTGAACGCCTGCCAGCAGCCGGAGAGCAGGTTGAACGGCAGCGAGAGCTTGCGCATGAGGCCCTTGCCGCGCAGCGCGCCGAAACGCACCCAGGCCATTTCGTAGCCGCGCGACGGCACCAGCTTGGCTTCCATGCCGTCCGGATTGCCCATCCAGACGACGTTCCAGCCGCGGCTCTTGAGCAGGTCTGCGACGGCAAGCCCCGGGAATACGTGCCCACCGGTACCGCCGGCCATGACGAGGAGCGTTTTCTTCATAGCTTCGCGCCTCTCATCAGTTGGCGGTTCTCCCAGTCAACCCGCAACAGGATCGCCAGCGCGATGCAGTTGGCGACGATGCCCGAACCGCCGAAGCTCATCAGCGGCAAGGTCAGTCCTTTGGTCGGCAGGAGGCCGGTGTTCACGCCCATGTTGATGAAGCTCTGCACGCCGATCCAGATGCCGATGCCTTGTGCAACGAGCGCAGCGTAGAGGCGATCGAGCGCGACCGCCTGGCGCCCGATGACGAAAGCACGCTGGATGACCAGGCCAAAGAGCACGATGACCATGACGACGCCGACGAAGCCAAGTTCTTCAGCAATGACTGCCAGCAGGAAGTCGGTGTGCGCTTCGGGCAGGTAAAACAGCTTTTCGACGCTCGCGCCCAACCCGACGCCGAGCAGTTCACCGCGGCCGAAGGCGATCAGCGCGTGCGAGAGCTGGTAGCCGCGGCCGTAGGCGTCGGACCACGGGTCCATGAAGCCGAAGATGCGGTCGCGGCGGTACGGCGAGACGATGATGAGAACGGCGAACGCCGCGACCAGAACGACGATCAAGACGGCGAACAGGCGCGCCCGCATGCCGCCCAGGAAGAGGATGCCGATGGCGATCGAGATGATGACGACGAAGGCGCCGAAGTCCGGCTCCTTGAGCAGCAGCACGCCGACCGCGACCATGGCGCCGGCCATCGGCAGGAAGGCCTTCTTCAGGTCGTGCATGTGCGGCATCTTGCGCACGGTGTAGTCGGCGGCGTAGATCGCGGCGAAGAGCTTCATCAACTCCGACGGTTGCAGGTTGATGAAGCCGAGCGACAGCCAGCGGCGCGCGCCATTGACGTCACGCCCGACGCCGGGAACGAGCACCAGCAACAGCAGGACGAAACCGGCGACAAACAGCCAGGGGGCAAACTGCTGCCAGCTTGACAGCGGCACCTGGAAGGCGAAACCGGCGGCGATCAGCCCGACGGTCAGAAACACGCCGTGGCGCACGAGGTAGTACGCCTGATGATTCCCGGTGAAACGTCCCGCTTCGGCGATTGCGATGGACGCCGAATACACCATGACCATGCCGGTCAGGAGCAGGATCAGCGCGCTCCAGAGGAGCGTCAGATCGATCTCCGACGGCATGCGGCGCGGGGCGTCGAGCGCTTGCAGCATCAGGCCGCCTCCCCTTTCAGCGCGCGCACGGCGGCGATGAAGACTTCGGCGCGGTGTCCGTAGTTGCGGAACATGTCGAAGCTCGCGCACGCCGGCGAGAGCAGCACGGCGTCGCCGTCCTGCGCCTGCGCGGCGCACCAGCTTACGGCGGCGGCCATGTCGGCGCAGCGCTCGGTCGGGATGCCGCAACCTTCGATCGCCTGGCCGATCAGTTCCGCGTCGCGCCCGATCAGGGCCACGGCGCGGCCGTGTTCGGCCAGTGCGTCTTTCAGTGGCGTGAAATCCTGTTCCTTGCCTTCGCCGCCAAGGATGATCGCGACCTTGCGCCCCATGCCTTGCAGCGCGGCCAGCGTAGCGCCGACGTTGGTGCCCTTGGAGTCGTCGTAGTACGAAACGCCGTTGATCGCATCGACGAACTCGACGCGGTGCGCCAGGCCGGAGAATGCCGCGAGTGCCGGCAACAGGCGCGCCGGCTCGACGCCGACCGCCTCGCACAGCGCCAGGGTCGCCATGGCGTTGGCGGCGTTGTGCGAACCGACGAGTTTCATCGCGCTGAGCGCGATCAGCTTCTCTTCGCCGCGCGCGATCCAGCCGTCGACCAGGCCGTAATCGTCGCCGCGCATTGGTTTGTTCAAGCCAAAATTCACGCACTTCCGTCCGCCCAACCCGGCCACTTGCGACGTATAGAAGGCGTCTTCGCGGTTGAGCACCAGCACACCCTCGCCCTGGAAAACGCGCGCCTTGGCCGCGGCGTACTCGGCCATGCCGGCGTAGCGGTCGAGATGGTCCTCGCTCACGTTGAGGATCGTCGCCGCGTCGGCGGACAGCGTGTGCGTCGTCTCCAGCTGGAAGCTGGAGAGTTCGAGCACCCAGACGGCGGGCGCGGCCGGAAACTCGCCGGAACCGTCCTCGACCGCCATCAGCGCGTCAAGCGCCGACGGAGAGATGTTGCCGCACGCCACGGCAGGCACGCCGGCGGCGTTCAGGACATGCGCGGTCAGCGCCGTCGTCGTCGTCTTGCCGTTGCTGCCGGTGATGGCGACGATCTTCGCGGCCGGGTTCATCTGGCGAACGCCCCAGCCGAACAGCTCGACCTCGGAGACGACCGGCACGCCACGTGCCATTGCCGCCCGGACCTGCGCTTCCTGCACCGGGACGCCGGGCGAGATGGCGATCAGATCGACGCCGGCAAAGGTCTCGTCGGCGAACGGACCGCAGCACAGCGCGGCACCCGGCACTGCGCCGCGCAGCGCATCGACGTTCGGCGGCTGCGTGCGGCTGTCGGCGACGCGCACCCGCGCGCCCTGCCGACCCAGCCATTTGGCCATCGCCAGCCCGGACTCACCGAGGCCGAGGACGAGAACCGTTTTATCCTTGAGTTGCATGTCAGCGAATCTTCAACGTGGACAAACCGACCAGCACCAGCATGATGGTGATGATCCAGAAACGGACGACGACCTGGGTTTCCTTCCAGCCGCCGAGTTCAAAGTGGTGGTGCAGCGGCGCCATGCGGAAGATCCGCTTGCCGCCGGTGAACTTGAAATAGAGCACCTGCGCGGCAACCGAGAGCGTCTCGGCGACAAACACGCCGCCCATGATGGCGAGCACGATTTCCTGGCGCACGATGACGGCGACGGTGCCAAGCGCCGCGCCGAGCGCCAGCGCGCCGACGTCGCCCATGAACACTTCGGCCGGGTAGGCGTTGAACCACAGGAAGCCGAGGCCGGCGCCAACCATCGCCCCGAGGAACACGGCGAGCTCGCCGGCGCCCGGGATGTAGGGCATCAGCAGGTATTTCGAGAAGACCGCGCTGCCGGCGACGTAGGAGAAGATCGCCAGCGCGCCGCCGATCATCACCGTCGGCATGATCGCCAGGCCGTCCAGCCCGTCGGTCAGGTTCACCGCGTTGCTCGAACCGACGATGACGAGATAGGTGAGGATGACGAAGCCGATCGCGCCGAGCGGATACGAAACCGTCTTGAAGAACGGCACGATCAGTTCCATTTCCGCCGGCAGGGTCGAGGACATCGCCAGATAGACGGCCACCACGAGGCCGATCACCGATTGCCAGAAGTACTTCCAGCGGCTGGCCAGGCCCTTGGGATCGCGATAGACGACCTTCTTCCAGTCGTCGTACCAGCCGATGGCGCCGAAGCCCAGGGTCACGATCAACAACACCCAGACGTAGCGGTTGGCGAGATCGCCCCAGAGCAGCGTGGTGACGCCGATGGCGATCAGGATCAGCGCGCCGCCCATGGTCGGGGTGCCCGATTTGACGAGGTGCGTCTGCGGCCCGTCGGTGCGCACCGCCTGGCCGATCTTCTTCGTCGTCAGCCAGCGGATGACTCGCGGGCCTGCGGTAAACGAAATGATCAGCGCGGTCATCGCCGCCAACACGGCGCGCAGCGTGATGTAGTTGAAGACGTTGAAGCCGCGGATGTCCTGCGACAGCCATTGCGCCAGTGCGTGCAGCATTACTTGTTCTCCTCTGGCTGAACGACATCGGCAATCGGGGCGGCGACCGCCTCGACGACGCGTTCCATGCGCATGAAGCGCGATCCCTTGATCAGCACGATCGCGTCGGCCGTCATTTCAGGCAGCAGGGCGGGGACCAGGTCCTCGATCTTCTTGAAGTGCCGTCCGCCGATGCCGAAGTTGTACGCCGCCAGCGCGCTCGACTCACCGAGCGCGAACAGGAGGTCGATACCCTGGCTCTTGGCGTAGCCGCCGACCTCGTCGTGGAACTGCCCGGCCATGTCGCCGATCTCGCCCATGTCGCCGAGCACGAGGATCTTCTTGCCGACGGTCGAGGCCAGCACGTCGATGCCGGCGCGTACGGAATCCGGGTTGGCGTTGTAGGTATCGTCGAGCAGCATGGCGCCGCCCGCGCCCGCACGCCGCTGCAGACGTCCCTTGACGCCGCGAAAGGCGTTGAGTCCGCGTCCGACCGCTTCCAGCGAAACGCCTGCGGCCAGCGCCGCCGCCGCGGCCCCAAGCGCGTTGCGCGCGTTGTGCACACCGGGCAAGGCCAGCGCGACTTCGATCGTTTCGCCATGCACCGTGATGGTCAAGTGATTGTCGAGCCCGTGCGCCTGGTAATGGCCCGTCACATCAGCGGGATGATCGAGCGCGAAGGTCATCGTCGCGTGGCCTGTGCTCTGCTCGCGCCACAGATCCGACCATTCGTCATCGGAACGGAAGACGGCCACGCCGGGGGAGACCAATTCCTCGAAGACGCTGCCCTTCTCGCGGGCAATCATGTCGATCGACCCCATCCCTTCCAGGTGCGCGCGCTGCGCGTTGGTCACCAGCGCCACGGTCGGTCGCGCGATGCGCGCGAGGTAGGCGATTTCGCCCGGATGGTTCATGCCCATCTCGATCACCGCCGCGCGGTGCTGCGCGCTCAGCGTCAACAAGGTCAGCGGCAGGCCGATGTCGTTGTTGAAATTGCCCTGCGTCGCGAGAACGGCGTCGCCGTGCGCCGCGCGCATGATGCTGGAGAGCATTTCCTTGCTCGTCGTCTTGCCGTTGCTGCCGGTCACGGCGACGAGCGGCAGGGCGAAGCGCGAACGCCATGCGGCGGCAAGGCGACCCAGCGCCAGGCGCGTATCTTCGACAACCAGAAGGGCGAGCGCGACTTCAGGCAAGGAGGCGACGGCGTCGGCGGCGACCACCGCGGCGACGGCACCGGCTGCGCTCGCCGTGGCGAGAAATTCGTGGCCGTCGAAGTTTTCGCCGCGCAGGGCGATGAAGAGTTGGCCGGCTTCGATCTTGCGGCTGTCGGTGGAGACGCCGCGGAACGCGACGGCCGCACCATCTTCGGCGCCGATCAGCGTGGCCGATGTGGCCTGCGCCGCTTCCTGCAAATTCATGACGACGCTCATGCGCCCTCCTCCTGACGCGCAACGAGCGCGCCTTGTGCCTCGGTGAGATCCGAAAACGGTCGGCGCACACCGGCGATTTCCTGATACGGCTCGTGGCCCTTGCCGGCGAGCAGGATGACGTCGGCCGGGTGCGCTTCGCGGATGGTTTTCCCGATCGCAACGGCGCGATCGGCGATGACGTCGGCCGACGGTGCGGCCTGCCGAATCTCGGCAAGAATCGCCAATGGGTCTTCGCTACGCGGGTTGTCGCTGGTCAGCACGACACGGTCGGCGAGGCGCGTGGCGATCTCGCCCATCAGCGGGCGCTTGCCGCGATCGCGATCGCCACCGCAGCCGAACACGGCCACGAGCTTTCCGCCGCGCGCGGTCGCCACGCCACGCAAGGCCGCAAGTGCACTTTCGAGTGCATCGGGCGTATGCGCGTAGTCGACGACGATCAGCGGTTCGTTGTAGCCCCCGATCTTTTCCAGGCGTCCGGGCGGCGGCGTCAGCTCGGCAAAGCGTGCCGCGACCTCGGCCGGCTTGAGTCCCGCATCGAGCAATACGGCGGCTACGGCGAGCAGATTGGATACGTTGTAGCGCCCGACCAGGCCGGTTTCAACCGTTGCTCTGCCGCTCGGCGCGGAGAGGCGGAAGCGCAAGCCGGTCACCGCCTCTTCCACGTCCTCGGCGCGCACCACGCCTTGCCGGTCGGCAAAGCCGTCGCCTTGCGTATATCCAACCACTTTCGCCGCCGTGGTCATTTCTGCCAGCTCGACGCCGAACGGATCGTCCAGATTGACCACGGCGAGGCGCAGCCGCGGCCAGGCGAACAGTCGCTTCTTGGCCTCGGCGTAGCTCTCCATCGAACCGTGGTAGTCGAGGTGATCGCGCGTGAGATTGGTGAAGACGGCGACGTCGACGCGCGTACCATCGAGCCGCCCCTCCTCGATGCCGATCGAACTGGCCTCGACGGCGCACGCTTGCGCGCCGGCATGGGCGAAGTCGGCGAGGTAGCGCGCCAGGTTCGTCGCCTCGGGCGTCGTCAGGCCGGTATCGTCCAGATCGCCGACAAAACCGGCGCCGAGCGTACCGATCACCGCACAGGAGCGCGGGTGCGAGCGACCGAGCCACTGGCTGATCGTCGTCTTGCCGTTGGTGCCGGTGATGGCGATCACCGACTGGCGTTCGCTCGGCTGGCCGAAGACGGCGTGCGCGAGCGGCCCGCAAAGGGCGCGCAGGCCCGTACCAGAGAGGTTCGCCACGCGCCAGTCGGCATTCCAGACGAAGTCGCCGCGCGCTTCCCAGAACACGGCCGCGGCACCGCGCGCGATGGCGTCGGCGATGAAGCGCCGCCCGTCGTTCAGGTCGCCCGGGTAGGCCATGAACAAGTCGCCACGACGCACCTTGCGGCTGTCGTCGGCGACGCCGGTCAGCTGAACGCCCAGGTCGGCGAAGCGCCGGATTATGCGCTCCGGCGTGATTTCGCCAGCAGCGGCCGGCATGAAATCCGTTTGCTGAGTCATAGTTTTCCCTTTCCGGCCGGTGCTTTTCCGGCTGCCCCGCTCTGCGCGACCTGGATCGGCGCATCGTGCGGGACGCCCAGCGTGCGCAGGGCGCCGCCCATGATGCTGGAAAAAATCGGCCCGGCCACGTCGCCGCCGTAGTGTCCACCGGCGCTCGGCTCGTCGATCATCACTGCAACCACGAGGCGCGGATCGGAGACCGGCGCGAAGCCGACAAACGAAGCGACGTACTTGCGGACGTACTGACCGCCTTCGATCTTGTACGCGGTGCCCGTCTTGCCGCCGACGCGATAGCCGGGAATCTGCGCCTTCGGTGCCGTTCCACCGGGCTGCGCGGCCATTTCAAGCATGGTCCGCACTTCGCGCGCTGTCTGCTGGCTGAAGATCTGCTTCGTCGGTATCGGCATTCCGTCGGTCCTGGTCAGGCTCAGGGGAACCATGTCGCCTTCGCGCGCGAAAATCGTGTAGGCGCGCGCCAGTTGCATCAACGAGACGGAGAGACCGTGGCCGTACGACATCGTCGCCTGCTCGATCGGCCGCCAGCTCTTCCACGGCCGCAAGCGGCCGGTCACTTCGCCGGGGAAGCCCAGACCCGGCTGCTGCCCGAGGCCAATGGCATCGAACATCGTCCACATCTGCTCGGGCGACAGCATCGCGCCAATCTTCGCGGTGCCGACGTTGGACGACTTCTGGATGACCTGGGCGACGGTCAGATCGCCGTGCGGATGTGCATCGGAGATCGTCGCCGAGCCGATCGTCAGCCGTCCTGGCGCGCAAGCGATCACCGTGTCGAAACGCACCTTGTCGTATTCGAGCGCGAGCGCGGCGGTAAACGGTTTCATCACCGAACCCGGCTCATAGGTGTCAGTCAATGCCCGATTGCGCAGTTGCGCGCCACTCAACCGTTCGCGGTTGTTCGGGTTGTAGGTCGGCCAGTTGGCGAGCGCGAGGATCTCGCCGGTCTTGGTATCGACAACCACAACACCGCCCGCCTTGGCCTTGAAGTCGGTAACCGCCTGTTTCAGCTGGCTGTAGGCCATGTACTGCACCTTGGAGTCGATCGCCAGGCGAATGTCCTTGCCGTCCTGCGGCGGTTTGATCGAACCGACATCTTCGACGATCCGGCCGCGCCGGTCCTTGATCACGCTGCGGCTGCCGGCGTGCCCGAGGAGCTGCCGCTGAAAGGCCAGCTCGACGCCTTCCAGCCCCTTGTCGTCGACGCCGGTAAAGCCGACCATGTGCGCGGTCATCTCGCCGCCCGGATAGAAACGACGATACTCCTTGTCCTGACCGATTCCCGGCAGCTTGAGCGCCGCGACGCGCTCGCCGATGTCCGGCGGCAACTGGCGGCGCAGGAAGACGAAGGTCTTGTCGCTGGCCAGCTTCTGCGCAAGTTCCTTCGTACCCATTTCGAGCAGATTGGCCAGCAGCCCGATCTGCTCGTTGTTCAGGCGTGCTTCCGAAGGAATCGCCCAGACGGATTTCATCGGCGTCGACACCGCCAGGATGTCGCCGTTGCGGTCGGAAATGCGGCCGCGCGAGGCCGGGATTTCCAGGTCACGCCGGTAGCGCGACTCGCCTTTTTCCTGCAAGAAGTCGTTGTTCAGCACCTGCAGGTAGAACGCGCGTCCGATCAGCACGCCAAAGCAGGAGAGGATCAGGAGCGCCATCAGGCGCGAACGCCAGGCCGGCAGGCGGAGCTTGAGCACCGGGCTCTCGGCGAACTTGTGCCCCTTCGGCCCCTTGAAGTTCATCATCGCGACACCTCGACGGGGCTGACGACGACCACCTT
Source organism: Propionivibrio sp. (assembly GCF_017995515.1). Classification (GTDB taxonomy): domain Bacteria; phylum Pseudomonadota; class Gammaproteobacteria; order Burkholderiales; family Rhodocyclaceae; genus Propionivibrio. The sequence continues at coordinate 63,622 of NZ_JAGOIT010000002.1, read as the reverse complement.
GGCCGGCTCGGGGGTGCGCATCTTGAGCTTGTCGCGCGCGATCTTTTCGATGCGCGGCGAGGTCGCCCAGGTCGACAGTTCGAGCTGCAATTGGTCGAACTCGACATCCAGATGCTCGGCGCGCTCCTGCTCGCTTTCCAGCGCCTGGAAGAGGCGGCGCGCCTTGTGCTGCGACGTCACAACGCTGAGTGCGCAGACGACCGCAACGATGAGCAGAAGAAGATTGAGGCGCAGCATCCTATTCGCCTCGTTCGCCCAGCTTTTCGGCCACGCGCATCACGGCGCTGCGCGCGCGCGGATTACCAGCGACTTCCTCGTCACCCGCCTTGACCGGTTTGCCGACGAGGCGCAAATGCGGCTGCGGCAGATCGACGCTGCGCAAGGGGAGATTCTTGGGCAGACGATCGACGCTCGCTTCGTCGCGCATGAAACGCTTGACGATGCGGTCTTCCAGCGAATGGAAGCTGATCACGACCAGGCGCCCTCCGGGCTGCAGCACGTCCAGCGCCTGCGGCAGGACTAGAGCGAGTTGCTCGAGCTCTTGATTGACGTGAATCCGTAGAGCTTGAAAGGTACGCGTCGCCGCATCCTGGCCGGGCTCGCGGGTCCGCACGGTTTCGCGTACAAGCGCGGCGAGTTGGCCTGTGGTTGTAAGAGGCCGCTCGCTCCGAGTAGCCACAATCTTCTTTGCAATCTGGAAAGCAAACCGTTCTTCGCCATAACTCCTAATCACCTCCGTAATGTCTTTTATGCCGGCCGTCGCCAGAAACTCGGCCGCCGTCTCTCCCTGCGTCGTGTCCATGCGCATGTCGAGCGGCGCATCGAAACGGAAACTGAAACCGCGCTCACCGTCATCGATCTGCGGCGAGGAAACACCAACGTCGAGGAGCACGCCATCCACCGCCGACACGCCGACCTCGGCCAAAACCGGGGCCAGGTCGCCGAAAGCGCGGTGCACGATCGTCAAGCGGGAGTCATTCATCGACTGCGCGGCGGCGATGGCTTGTGGATCGCGGTCAAAGGCGATGAGTCGCCCGTTCGGACCCAACTGTTCGAGAATGGCCCGGCTGTGGCCACCGCGGCCGAACGTGCCATCGACGTAGACGCCGGCGGGCTTTATCGTCAAAGCCTCAACCGCCTCCCGCAGTAGCACTGTCTGATGCGACAGGGCAGCGGTCACAGCGCCAGATCCTCAAGACCCGGCGGCAACTGGTCGCCAAGGGCAAAGACCGCCTCCTGCTCCTTCTGCCAGCCGGCATCGGACCAGATTTCAAAGTGGCTGCCCTGCCCGACCAGCCAGACCTGCTTTTCAAACTGGGCAAAGCGGCGCAATTCCGGCGCGACGAGCAGGCGACCGGCAGAGTCCAGCGTTTCTTCGCGCGCATTACCGACCAGAAGACGTTTGATGGCAGCGGAGCGCTGATCAAGGCTCGACGCGGCGAGCACCTTGTCGCGAATCGGCTCCCACGCGCCGGCCGGATAAAGGAGCAAACAACGATGCGGATGGGCAGTCAGCACGAGCTGGCCGGCGGAAGCCGCCACGAGCGCATCCCGGTGGCGCGCCGGAATGGCGAGCCGACCTTTCGCGTCGAGACTTAGCGCTGCCGCTCCCTGAAACATCAAACCCGTGCCCTCGCCTGTAACCGTTGCCCTTGTGAAAACCTTCGTGAGAAACCCCCGATTCCCCACTTTTCACCACCGCCTCCCACTTTAAGGCAAAGATTTTGCACAAGCAAGCTGTTTTTCACCAAAAAAACCAATGCGGACAATGACTTACAAGCGTTTCCGGAGAAACGTTCACGGTAAATTTCTGTTAAAAAACAACAAGGAAAAATTACAACTTAAAGTGCTTTGTGACGAACATAGGCCAAAAGCCAGATCCGTTGAACAATGCGCGAGGGATCTCAGCGCATCGGGATGGCGTAGCGATGGACGGGGCGACACGGAACGCCGATCAGCGCCCCGCTGGCGATCAAGATCGGGGAGTAATCACCCGCGCCGCACGCGCCGCTGCGCGTTGCGCGCATGCGGAACCCAGCCGTGCCAGCGCCAGCGAACGAACATCAGCAGGCCACGCACCCACTCGTCGGCGGCGTAGGCGATGAAAATCCCGGGTAGTCCGATGGCGTGCCCGAGAAAATAGGAGCCGACACCGAGCACCAGCGCGAACGAACCGACGCTGGCAACGACGGGATAAATCGCATCGCCCGTCGCGCGCAAGGCGCCCGTGACGATCAGATTGAAGACGCGCCCGCACTCGAGGACCACCGCGATCCAGAGGAGAACCTGCGCCGCCTCGATCACCGCCGGATCCTTGGTGAAAATGCGCATCAGCCAAGGCGCGGCGAAGGCCGCGACCACGGCGATCGAGCCCGATGCGACCAGGCCATTGCGTACTCCCTTGATCACCAGGGCACGCGCCTGACTGAACTGGCCGGCGCCGATCAGGCGTCCGACGATGATCTCGCACGCCCAGCCGATCGACAGGCTGATCAGGAAGACGTAGCGCAGCAACTGCAGGACATAGGAATGCGTCGCCAGCGCCACGACGCCGAGTCGCGCGGTCGCCGCCAGCGACACCATGAACGCTGCCCGGTAGCCGAGTTCGGTCGTCGCCCCCGGCACGCCGATGCGCAGGACCGGCGCCAGGATGCGAGGGCAGAACGCCCACCAGTCGGACAGCGCGGGCACCAGCGCCATGCGCCGGCGCCACAGGCGCAGGTGCAGAACCAGGCCAATTGCGCGGCTGGACAGCAACGCGATGGCAAATCCGTTGAGGCCAAACCCATCCCACGGCCCCACACCGAGCATCAGCGGCACGGCCAGCACGAAGTGGCTGCAATGCATGGCGATCATCACGCGCAGGGAATCCTTGACGTGCAGGTGGGCGCGCAGGATCGCCGCCATCATCAGGTTGTAGCCTTCAAGTAGCGCAGCGGGTGCCAGCAATTGCAGGTAAGGCGCGGCCATCGGCAGGATTTCCGCCGGCGCGTTCAGCACGTCGAGGATCAGATCGTTGCCGAACACCAGCCAGCCGAACACGAACACGCCCGCCCAGGTCGCCGCGCCGAGACCGGCCAGCGCCGTTCTGCGCACGCTTTCGGTTTGTTGCCCGCCGAGCAGCTGGGTAATGACGACGCCCATGCCGATCGCCAGCACGCGATAGAGCACGAACAGTGTTTCAAGCACCTGATTGGCGAGACCGAGACTGCCCGCCGCGCCGTCGGAGGTGTGCGACGCCAGCCACAGACCGACGATGACCACCGTGTAGCCGAGAAGAAACTCGCCCAGAATGGGGCCAGCGATGACATTGAGCCGGGGACGATCCGTGTTGTCCATGAAGGTGCGCTGCGCAGGGTGAAAACCAGTATTGACGCCACCAGACGCTCTGTCAAACGCGGCGGCAGAGAGCAGTGGGAAGTCGGCCGATAAGCCGGGTTCTGTCGTGGGCAACCATTCCTCTAGGCGCACTGTTGCCAGTGCGCTCAAGCAACCTACCCGGAAGCAACGCGAGCCACGCCATGCGCTTCCCTATTTGGTCTTGCTTCAGATGGGGTTTGCCGTGCCGTCCGTGTTACCACGTCCGCGGTGAGCTCTTACCTCGGCCGGGCTTGCGCCCGACCGCCCCGGCTATAGCCGGGGCGCCGTTTCACCCTTGCCGGCCCGGGCTACCCCGGACTTAGGCGGTCTATTCTCTGTTGCACTTTCCGTCACCTTGCGGTGCCCGGCCGTTAGCCGGCATCTTGCTCTGTGAAGCCCGGACTTTCCTCCCGGTTCGAGACTTTCGCCTCTCCCCCAGCGGTTGCCTGGCCGACTTCCCGCCGCGATTATACGCGGTCCGGCGGACAAATCAGCTCTGCGTGGCGTCAGTCGCTGGTTCGCCCGGCGCGGGCGCCGCCGCGGGCGGTGGCTCTGCCTTGACCGCCGGCGTGAAAACAAGCTCGCTGCCGCGCATCTCGAAGGCACCCATCGGCACGCCGAGTCCGCTGTCGGGTTCCTTATCCAGCTTGGCAAAGCCTTCGCAAGTGCGCGTCTCGACCACGTACATCTGCTTGCCCTGCCTGAGAATCCAGGCATCGTTGCCGGGCGAATAGACCTCGACCCGGGCCTTGAGCGCCGCCTTGCCGAGCGCGTGGCGGCGCATGCAGTCCGGCATGCGGGCGGCGACGATCGAGTACTCCGCCGTCTTCTCCCAAAACATCCCGGTTACCCGGATCAGGCTCAGTGCATGCGCGCTGCCCTTGATTTCGAAGGTTGCGCGAAGGTCGGTGCACGCGGCCAGGAGCGGCAGCAGCGCCAACACGATCCACCGCGGAATAAAGCTGAGTCGAATCACGAACGCCTCCGCAAGAAACTAGCCAACAAGGCGCCAGGCGAGCGACTCACCTGCGCGCAGGGGCACCAGCGCATCGCCGCCGGCGAATTCAAACGCCTCGGGCACCTGCCACGGCGTTTTCTCCAGCGTCACGCGCGTCGAATTGCGCGGGAGCCGATAGAAGTCCGGGCCGTTGAAGCTGGCAAAGGCCTCCAGCCGGTCGAGCGCATCGGCCACCTCGAACGCCTCGGCGTAAAGTTCCAGCGCCGCGTGTGCCGTGTAGCAACCGGCACAACCGCAGGTCGCCTCCTTGGTGTGGCGCGCATGCGGCGCCGAATCGGTACCGAGGAAGAATTTCTTGCTGCCCGATGTCGCCGCGCCGACCAGGGCGGCGCGGTGCTTCTCGCGCTTCAACACCGGCAGGCAGTAATAGTGCGGACGAACACCACCCGTAAACAGGGCATTGCGGTTGTAGAGCAGATGATGCGCGGTGATCGTCGCCGCAACGTTGTCGCCAGCCGTCGCAACGAACTCTGCGGCATCGGCCGTCGTGATGTGCTCGAACACGACGCGCAGCCCGGGTCGCCGGACCAGCAGGGGCTGCAGCACCGTCTCGATGAAGACGTTCTCGCGATCGAAGATGTCGACCGCCGGATCGGTGACTTCGCCGTGCACCAGCAGCGGCATGCCCGCCTTTTCCATCTCGGCGAGCGCCGCGTCACACTTGGCAAGATCGGTTACGCCCGCGTCGGAGTTGGTCGTCGCCCCGGCCGGATAGAGCTTGACCGCCTTGACGAAGCCGCTGTCGACGGCGCGCCGGATCTCGTCGGCCGGCGTGTTGTCGGTCAGGTAGAGCGTCATCAGCGGCTCGAAACTTGCACCTTCGGGGAGCGCGGCGAGAATGCGCTGGCGATACTCGCCGGCCGCGGCCACGGTCGTCACCGGCGGGCGCAGATTGGGCATGACGATGGCCCGGGCGAACTGCGCCGCGCTGTGCGGCAGCACGGACCTGAGCGCGTCACCGTCGCGCAGGTGCAGGTGCCAGTCATCGGGACGCGTCAGGGTGATTCGAGCGAGGGATGCGGTTTGGCTGTTTGGCATGATAAGGCCAGAAAACGTAACGCCTGCATTCTAGTTGAAAGCCTCCTGCGGCGCGCCTTTCATCGCCGCATCTGTCGCCACGTTACTCCTTGAGACTCAGCGCCAGATCGTACATCGCGTTCTTCGGCGCACCGGTAATTGCGTGCGCCAGACGGACGGCCTGCTTGACCGAGATACCGTCGTCGAGGAGCAACTTCAGCACGCGTTCGCCTTCCCCGGAATTCCCGGAATCGACGACACCCGAAACAAGCAGAACGAACTCGCCGCGCTGCCGGTTGGCATCGGCCTGCAGCCAGGCGAGCGCCTCACCCGACGGACAGCTGTGAATCGTCTCGAACAGCTTGGTCAACTCGCGCGCCAGAACGAGCGTCCTGTCGTTGCCAAGAACCCTGGCGATCGACTCGACGGTCTCCAGTATCCGGTGCGGCGCCTCGTAGAAGAGCAGCGCGTACGGCAGCCCCGACAACGCCCGCAATTCGTCTTCGCGCTGCTTGGTCTTGGCCGGGAGGAAGCCGTAGAAGAGGAAGTGCGGCTCGGCGAGGCCCGACGCCGACAGCGCCGTCACCGCTGCGCACGCGCCCGGCAGCGGAATCACGCGAAAGCCCGCGGCGCGCACGCGCGCCACGAGACGCGCGCCGGGATCGGAAACGGCCGGCGTGCCAGCGTCCGAGACGAGCGCGACCGACTCGCCCGCCGCGAGCTTGCCGATCACCTGCTGCGCCGCGCCCTCCTCGTTATGCTCGTGCGCCGGCAACAGACGTGCGCCCGCCCCGTAGTGCTTCAGCAGGGGCGCGCTGTGACGCGTGTCTTCAGCAGCCACCCAGGGCACGCGGCGCAGCACGTCGATGGCGCGCTGCGTCATGTCGGCCAGATTCCCGAGCGGCGTCGGCACTACATATAATGCGGGGGATTCTTCTGTCATTTCGGTCACCGGATCAATGAGCGACAACGATACCACGCAGCAAACGAGCGGCAGCGCCGGTCGGCAGGCCGAGGACCTGGCGACGCGTTTCCTGGAAAAGAAAAAGTTCAGGATCATCGCGCGCAACTACCGCTGCCGCGGCGGCGAAATCGACCTTATCTGCCGTGACGGGAAGGTACTCGTCTTCGTCGAGGTCCGCCTGCGCCGGAACGCCGCTTTCGGCGGCGCCGCTGCCAGCGTAACGGCAACCAAGCAACGCCGGATCATCCTCGCCGCCCAGCACTTTCTGATGGCGAACGCGCTGACCGACGACGACTGTCGCTTCGACTGCATTCTCCTGAGCGGCACGTCCAGTAATGACATTGAATGGCTGCGCGATGCCTTCTCGCTGGACTGAACGATTCGGCCGGGTGCTGCTTCTCTCGCTGTGGCTGAACGCGGCGGCTTTCGCCGAGTCGATCAAGATCCTCGTCCAGAGTTCGCCGCTCGCCGGCAGCCAGTATTACGGCGCCAAGCGCCTGCGCGGCGAGATTCGCGTCGGCGACCGCTTGACGCTGACGCGCGAAGCGGACAACCGCCACGACCGCAACGCCGTGCGCGTCGACTGGAACGGGCAGAAGCTCGGCTACGTCCCGCGCGCCGAAAACCGTGCCGTGGCGCAGGCGCTCGACGCCGGCGAGGCACTGGAAGCGCGCGTATCGGCAGTACGCGACGACCCCGACCCATGGCGCCGGATCGAGTTCGAGGTTTTCCTCGTCCTGTGATAACGATTCTCTGGTGATAGACTAACGGCCTGTTTTTCACGCGACAACCCCCATGGATTTGATCTCACGCATCAGTCAGCAGTTTTCCGACAGCGCGCACACCAAGCTCGAAGCGATCGAGCTGCTCGCCGCGCCGATCGCCGGCGCCGTCGAAGTGATGGTCGGCAGCCTCGTCGGCAACGGCAGGATTCTGGCCTGCGGGAACGGCGGCTCGGCCGCCGACGCGCAGCATTTCGCTGCCGAACTCGTCGGGCGCTTCGAGATGGAGCGCCAGGGACTGGCCGCGATCGCGCTGACCACCGACACCTCGATCATGACCGCCGTCGCCAACGACTACGGTTTCAAGGCGATCTTCGAGCGCCAGGTGCGCGCACTCGGGCAGCCCGGCGACGTCCTGCTCGCCATCTCGACGTCCGGCAACTCGCCGAACGTCATCGAGGCCATCCAGGCGGCGCAGGACAACGATTTGCGCGTCGTCGCGTTGACCGGCAAGGGCGGCGGCCAGATTGGCGAGATGTTGCGCGACTCGGACATCCACCTCTGCGTCCCGTCCGACCGCACCGCCCGCATCCAGGAAGTGCATCTGCTCACCCTCCACTGCCTGTGCGACGGCATCGATTGCCTGCTATTAGGAGTTGAAGAATGAAAAAGAGCCTTATCGCAACACTGTTGATCGGCGCCACCGTCCTGCCTGCCCTGCAAGGCTGCTTCCCGGTCGTCGCCGCCGGCGTCACCTCCGGCGTGATGGCGACCGTCGACCGCCGCACGCTCGGCGTCCAGACCGACGACGAAACGATCGAATGGAAAGCCAACGCGCAGGTCAGCGAAAAAGTCGGTGACAAGGCGCACCTCAATTTCACCAGTTACAACCGCAAGGTGTTGATCACCGGCGAAGTGCCGAGCGAGGACGCCAAGAGCGAAGCCGAGCGCATCGTCGGCGGGCTGCCCAACGTCCAGGGCGTGCACAACGAGCTCGTTGTCGGCCCGGCGAGTTCCTACACCAACCGCAGCAACGACGCCTTCGTCACCTCCAAGATCAAGAGCCGTTCGGTCGATGCCGGCAAATTCAACCCGATTCACGTGAAGGTCGTCACCGAAGCCGGGACGGCCTACCTGCTCGGCATCGTCACGCAGGCCGAAGCGGACTCGGCAATCAACGTGGCGCGCACAACCACGGGCGTCAAGAAGGTGGTGAATCTGATGGAAATCATTTCGCCCGCCCAAGCGCGCGAAATCGACGGAGTACAGAAGGTAAGCGGCAACGGCAAAGCGGCCGAAGTCCGGAATCCGTAGTCGCCCTCGCCTTCAAGGTACGCCAATGAATTTTCCCGTTCCTGTCTTTGAGCGCAAGATCGTCGCGCCCGAGGCCTTGTCCGGCCGCTTGGCCCAATTGCCCCGGCCGCTCGTCTTCACCAACGGCTGCTTCGACATCCTGCACCGCGGCCACGTGACCCTGCTCGGGCAGGCGCGCGCGCTCGGTGCCGCCATGGTCGTCGCGCTCAACTCGGACGCTTCGGTCAACCGCCTGGGCAAGGGCGACGACCGGCCGGTGAATACGCTAGCCGACCGCCTCGCCGTCATCGCCGCGCTCGAATGCGTTTCGCTCGTCACCTGGTTCGACGAGGACACGCCGATCGAGCGCATCCTCGAATGTCGCCCGGACGTACTCGTCAAGGGCGGCGACTGGCCGGTCGGGAAGATCGTGGGCAACGTCGAAGTCGCCGGCTGGGGCGGCCGCACCGTGTCGATTCCCTTCATTCACCAGAAATCGACGACCGCCCTGCTCGAGAAGATCAGGACCCTGTAAGGACCGCCGCGTCGATCAGGCGGCGCGCAATGCTCACCGGATCGGGCAGCGGCGGCAGCGCGTCGAGAGCGAACCAGCCGGCTTCCTCGATCTCGGCCGGATCGGGCGCAATCTCGCCCCCGGCATAGTCAGCGAAGAAGGCCAGCATCAGCGAATCCGGGAAAGGCCACGGCTGGCTCTGGAAGTAGCGCAGGTTGGCGATCTCGATCCCGACCTCCTCGCGCACTTCGCGCACCGCCGCGTGTTCGACCGTTTCACCCGCCTCGACAAACCCTGCCAGTGCGCTGAACATGCCGGGCCGGAAATGCGGACTGCGCGCCAATAGGAGTTCGTCGCCGCGCCGGACGAGCACCATGACCGCCGGCGAGATTCTCGGGTAGGTTATCAGGCCGCAGGACGGGCACTGCATCGCGAACTCATCCGGCTTCCTGGTCGTCGGCGTACCGCAACGACCGCAGTAGCGATGATTCTTCTTCCAGTCGAGCAGTTGCGCCGCGCGGCAGACGAGGGCGAACGCCTCGGCACCGCCCAGTCCGAACACGGCCCGGATCGGTACCGGTTCGCCGGCAAGCGCGCGTGGCAGCGCTTCGACGTCGATGGCGTAGCACGGCGCGCCCTGCCATTCGCCGATATGCAAGGCCTGATCGAGTCCGGCAAGCGCGTTTCCGCAGCCCTGCGGAAATAGCTCGCCCGGCGCCGCCCCCGGCGTTACGACGAACTCGCCGCCGACACGAACCAGCCAATACGCTTCCGCTTCCACGCCACTCATTCGCCGCTCTCCCGTACTTCCTCCGCCGCCACACGGTGGAGAAAAAACGGCCACCTCGACGATACGAGGCGGCCGCCTGATTCAACCTGAAAACCTCACCGCAAAGGCACGAAGGCGCAAAGATCGCAAAGGAAACAACAGGTGGATCGTACTTGGCCATTCACCCTGTGGTGGCGATGGAAGACAGGTGCTGTTCGCGTAGCGCTTTGATTTTCTTTGCGAACCTTTGCGATCTTTGCGCCTTTGCGGTGAAGAAGCGAGTTTTTCAGGTTCAACGCATATCGACCGCTACAGTTTTTGCTCAACCCAGGCGCGGACCGACGCCAGCGCCGCCGGCAGCTTGTCCGGGTCGGTGCCGCCGGCCTGCGCCATGTCCGGGCGGCCACCGCCCTTGCCGCCGACTTGCTGGGCGACGAAATTCACGAGTTCGCCGGCTTTGACCTTGCCGGTCAGATCCGGAGTCACGCCGGAAATCAGCGTCACCTTGCCGCCAGCGGTGGAAGCCAGGACAACGACCGCGCTCTTCAGCTTGTCGCGCATCTTGTCCATCGTCATGCGCAGGGCGTTCACGTCAGCACCGTCGAGCGTCGCGGTAAGCAGTTTCGCACCCTTCACATCGACCGCCTCGTTGACCAGCGCATCGCCTTGCGCGGCCACCTGTTTGCTCTTCAGCAAGGCCAGCTCGCGCTCGAGATGGCGGACCTGGTCGAGGATGGAATACACGCGCGCCTGCACGTCGTTCGTCTGCACCTTGAGCGTGCCCGCGATGCCGCCGAGCGCCGTTTCCATGCCCTGCATGTAGGCCAGCGCGACGTCACCCGTGATCGCCTCGATCCGGCGCACGCCGGCCGCGACGCCACCTTCGGCGACGACGGTAAACACGCCGATGTCGCCGGTGCGCCGCACGTGCGTCCCGCCGCACAACTCGCGCGACGAGCCGATGTCGATGACGCGCACTTCATCGCCGTACTTCTCGCCGAAGAGCATCATCGCGCCAAGTTTCTGTGCCTCGTCGATCGGCATCACGCGATGCTGGCAATCGACGTTCTCGAGAATCTCGGCGTTGACGATTTTCTCGACGCGCCGGATTTCCTCATCGGTCAGCGGCTGGTTATGCACGAAGTCGAAGCGCGTTTTGTCCGGGTCGACCTGCGAACCCTTCTGCTGCACGTGCTCGCCGAGCACTTCGCGCAAGGCCTTGTGCATCAGGTGCGTCGCCGAGTGGTTGCGCATCGTGCGCTTGCGCGCGACGAGATCGACTTTGGCAGCAACCTCGTCGCCGACCTTGAGGCTGCCCGTCTTGAGCACACCCTGGTGACCAAACACGGCAGCCTGGATTTTCTGCGTGTCCTCGACCGAGAAGATACCCTGAGCCGACTGCAACAGGCCACGGTCGCCGACCTGGCCGCCGGACTCGGCGTAGAACGGCGTATCGTCGAGCACCACCGTTCCGGCGTCGCCTTCGCGCAGTTCGCTGATCGGCGAGCCGTCCTTGTAAAGCGCCAGGACCGTACCCTTGAACTCAAGCGTCTCATAGCCGTGGAAGGTCGTCTCGGGCCCGCTGTATTCGAGCGCGGCGGACATCTTGAACTTGCCGGCGGCGCGCGCCTGTTCCTTCTGGTGCTTCATCGCCGCCTCGAAGCCGGCCGAGTCCACGGTGACCCCGCGCTCGCGGCAGATGTCGGCGGTCAGGTCGAGCGGGAAGCCGAAGGTGTCGTGCAGCTTGAACGCGGTGTCACCGTTGAAGACGCCCTTGCCGGCCATCGCCGCCAGTTCGCCTTCCAGAATCGCCATGCCGTGCTCGATCGTCGAGAAGAAACGCTCCTCCTCCTGCTTCAAGACGTCGGTGACGCGCTTCTCGCCGGACACCAGCTCCGGATAGGCAGCGCCCATTTCGGCGACCAGATCAGGAACCATGCGGTGGAAGAAGGCGACGCGTGCACCGAGCTTGTAGCCGTGGCGGATGGCACGGCGGATGATGCGACGCAGCACGTAGCCACGACCTTCGTTGCCTGGGATGACACCGTCGGCGATGAGGAACGAGCAGGCGCGGATATGGTCCGCCAGAACACGCAGCGACGGGCTGTCCATGTCCGCATCGCTTGTTTCACGCGCCGCAGCCTTGACCAACGTCTGCAGCAGGTCGATTTCGTAGTTGCTGTTCACGTGCTGCAGCACCGCGGTGATCCGTTCCAGGCCCATGCCGGTATCGACCGACGGCTTGGGCAGCAGGTGCATCACGCCGTGCTCGTCGCGGTTGAACTGCATGAACACGTTGTTCCAGATCTCGATGTAGCGGTCACCGTCTTCGTCCGGCGTACCCGGCAAACCGCCCGGGATGTGCTCACCGTGGTCGTAGAAGATTTCCGAGCACGGGCCGCACGGGCCGGTGTCGCCCATCATCCAGAAGTTGTCGGAGGCGTAGCGCGCGCCCTTGTTGTCGCCGATGCAAATGACGCGCTCGGCCGGCAGGCCGATCACCTTGTGCCAGATGTCGTAGGCTTCGTTGTCCTCGGCATAGACCGTCACCCACAGGCGGTCCCTGGGCAGCTTGAAGACTTCGGTCAGCAGTTCCCACGCGTACTTGATCGCGTCGAGCTTGAAATAGTCGCCGAACGAGAAGTTGCCGAGCATCTCGAAGAAGGTGTGGTGGCGCGCCGTATAGCCGACGTTCTCAAGGTCGTTGTGCTTGCCGCCGGCGCGCACGCATTTCTGCGACGTCGTCGCCCGGTTGTAGGGGCGCTTGTCGAAACCGAGGAAAACGTCCTTGAACTGGTTCATCCCGGCGTTGGTAAACAGCAGGGTCGGGTCGTCGTGCGGCACGAGCGAGCTCGAGGCTACGATCTGGTGACCCTTGGACTCAAAGAACTTGAGGAATTTCTCGCGAATTTCGGCACTTTTCATCGGTATTTGTCCCTGAAGGGGCGGATTTCAAAGGGTTTTGATTTTAGCACCGAAAAGTACACAGACCGACCGCCCGACGATTCGCAAGGCATTGCCGGCAAGGCCTCAGGGCCTGATCGGAAGAGCGAAGAGAAGCGCCGCCCTACAGGCCGCGCAAGGAATCGATACGGTCGCTGAAGACAGCGGTGACACCGCGAGCGAGTAGCGCCTCGGCATCCTGACGGTCGTTGACGGTAAAGCAAAGAACCGGAATGCCGGCCGCCCGCGCCGTGGCGAGCACCGAATCGTCCAGCTTGCGCGCGGCGCAGTGCAGGCTGTACGCGGCGACCGCGTCCATTCGGCGCATCCAGTCTTCCGGCGGACGAACGCAGAGATAACCGAGCGGCAGCTGCGGCGCGACGTGCCGGGCGGCGACAAGCGCTTCTTCGGAGAAGGAGGACACCAAGGGCAACGGCGCGTCGCCCCACAACTCGAGAATCCGCCGTGCCACGGTTTCGCCGGTGATTTTCTCGAAACCTTGCGCCGGCTTGATCTCGACGTTGGCGAGGAGCCCGAGCGTCCGGCACGCGCGCGCGACGGCCTCGAATGTCGGCAGCGGTTCGCCGGCAAACGCACGGTGCTGATGAGCACCGGCGTCGAGCGTGCGCAAGATCGTGTCCGGGGTTCCGCAAACGTTGCCGCGCCCGTTCGTCGTGCGCTCCAGGGTTTCATCGTGGATCACCCACGGCGTGCCGTCGGCCGAGAGCATGACGTCGAACTCGACCGCGCGATAGCCGAGCGCCGCGGCGATCGGCAGTCCGGCCAAGGTATTCTCCGGCGCCAGCGCACCGCAGCAGCGATGCGCAATCACGCGCGGGACTTCCCAGGCCGGCGCAGGACGGATCACTTCTTGCCCTTACCCCTGGACTTGGGTGCAGCCGTTGCCGTGTCCAGCGCGGCAATCTTCAGCATCGCGGCGTTGCCCCGCTCCACCGCACTGTCGAGCGCTTCCTTGGCCGGCTTCTTGTCGGCCCAGACGGTCTCCAGTTCTTCTTCGACGATCTGGCGAACCTGTTCGATCTGCGCGACGCGCACCTTTGGCGGCACGCCCTTGCCCTGCAGTTGCGCATAGGCGATCTTCAATCCACCGAGGTCGGCGCCGAGCAGCTTGGTGCTGGCGGCAGCGCGCGCCACCGGTGTCATCGGCAGATAACCCCCCGCCAACGTCAGGCCAATCTGAACCTCCGGCCCGAGAACGTAGTTCACGAACTTCGCGACCCCCTTGATCTCGGCAGGCTTCATCCCGGAGGCAAGCCACAGCGAAGCGCCGTCGGCCAGCGTGTTTTTCGGCGCGCCGTAAACATCATCGTGATATGGCAACGGCGAAACGCCCACGTCCAGCGACTTGTTCTCGTTGAAAGAGGCGAACAGCGACGAAGAACTGGTCAACATACCGCACTCGCCCTTGGCGAACCGGTCGTCGGCCTCGTCCTTGGGGCCGAAATAGGAGAAGTACTTGCTCTTGTACCAGGTGGCCATCATCGCGATGTGCTTGACCTGGGCGAGGCCATTGAAAGCCAGTTTGCCCTTGGCGTCGTTGACTTCGGCGCCATCCCAGGCGCTGACGTTGTCGATGAACACCTGCACCGGCCATGACGTGGTGAACGGGCAACTGTTTCCCGCGTCCGCGAGTTTACCGGCGGCTTCCTGAGCCTCGAACCAGGTTTTCGGCGGATTCTCGGGGTCAAGGCCAGCCTTGCGGAACAACGCCTTGTTCACATAGAGCACGGGCGTCGAAAACGCGACCGGCAGGGCGAAAAGCTGCCCCTTGGCGTCAGTCAGACCGTCGCGCAGTTCGGGCGAAAGCTTGCTGGCGTCAAACTTCTCCTTGGCCTCGCGCATCACCTCGTGCAGCGGCTTGAACTTGGTCTTGTTGGCCACGAAGCGCGAATACTCCTCGCGCGTCACGAAGTTCAACTGCTTCGGCGCGTCACCCTCGCCACGGCGGACGAGCGTGACCTGAACATCCTTGTTTTCCTTGTTGAAACTGGCAATCAACGGCAGCAGGCGCTCGGCGCGGACTTCATCGAGACGATGCGACAACTCGAGTTGAACCGGCGTCGCCGCGGGAACGGCAAGAACGGGCGCAGCGAGAACGAGACCGCCAGCGGCCATGAGAATTCGGGAGCAAAGCATTTGGTTTCCTCGGCAAAAACGACAGAGCCGACAATTATAGTGGCGCAGACACGGTTTGGACGAAGGATGATCCCGCGATCGAATCGCCGATTTAACAAAGTACGAGCCAGCGATGGACGCACCAGCAATTGTGGTTAAAATGCCCGCTATTCCAACCTTCTTCCGGAAAAAGACGTGCCAGAGACCGGCAGCACCATGCGAACAGCCCTGATCGCAACGCTATTGTTGATCGGTTTATCGGGCTGCGACGTCGTCAAGCAACGCATGGGAATCGTCGACCCCGCGGAGAAAGCCGCTCAGTCCGATGCTGAGGGCAGGGCGGTCGGCGGTGCCTGCCGCCAGTCCGGCCGCGCCATCGAAGACTGCTACTCGATCTACTCCTGGCTGCCCAAGGCTTCCATCTACGAGGGCTGGCGCGACATGGATGCGTACATGCGCGACAACAAGCTGGAAACGGTCGAACCGCAGCTGCCACCGGTCGCGCCGCCAACGACAGCAAAGAAGAAAGCCGCGGCGACAAAAGAAGATGTTGCGGCGAACGAGAGCAAAGCCACGCCGGATACCAAGGCAACGACCGCACAACACTGAGCGCGTGCCCAGCGGAAGAAGCGCCAGCCCGTGCGACGGGCGCCGGCAAACAAGAAGGATGCGTCATGAATCAAGAAGAATGCCGATTGGTCACGCGCAACGACTGCCTCAGATAGCAAGGCCCGGATCGCAGCCATGCCAGACCCGACCGGAGTAGCCGGCGCGCCAGCCGCCCCCTGCGAAGACGCGTTCTTCATTCTGCGCGACTGCAGGGAACGCTTCCAGCGCGGCCTCGCCGAAATTGTCCGCCAAGCCGGTGTTAGCGCGCCCGCGGTTATCGATGCCTTTGTGCGCGAGATCGCGACGGCACACGACGAGCTTGCCGCATCGTCCAGAGCGGACGGCTTCGGGCAGACAGATGGCCTGACGGCATCGCGCATCAGTCTCGTCGGCAACGACGATCTCGAAGTGGAAATCCGCATTGGCGACATCATCACCCGACTGAAGGGGAACGAACGCATCGATCGCTGGCGTGTGCAACTCCGCTACATGACCTTGCTCGACCGACCGAAGATGACGGCCGAGGACAACCCGGCCGGACTCGAGCCGGTCAGCCGCGGCCTGTGGGCGATCTGCCAGACGACCAAGGCCGGCCTCGAGCAAAACCTCGACATCCTCGATCGACTCGAGGCGCAACTACAGGCTGGCTTACCCGACCTATATCGAGAGCTCAACGCCCTTCTCGAACAGCGCGGCGTCGCGTTACCGCCGACGCGCCCCATTCAGCGCAGTAGCGGCAGTACAGTCACGCCAGAGGCCGCTGCGCGGTCCGGCACATTGCCGGCCAACGCGCTCTCCGCCTTGCAAAGCAAGTTGTTCGAGCAATCCGGCGAGGTCGGCGTTTCAGCGGGGGCGTCAGATGACGGCCCGGTTGTGGGCAACGCAGCCCTGAGTGCCTCGACGCTGACCATGCTGAATCACCTGAGGGAACGGCTCAATACGCTTGAGCAGCGACAGATCACCACCCCCCAGGGCACGCTCCCACTCGACGCGCCCGACACGCAGCAACCGCTGCGCGCCATCCGCGCAAGAGATCTCGACCTGCCGCTCGGCAAATCCGCTGCCGTCGCGTTCGACACACTCTCGCTGATCTTTGACGCCCTCTTTGCCACACCGGATCTCCCCGACGTCGTCAAGTCGATCCTCGGCCGACTGCAGATTCCCTCGCTCAGGACGGCCATCCTGGACGACACCTTCTTTGCCAACACACAGCATCCGGCGCGGCAGCTGATCAACCGCATGGCACGCGCTGCGTGCGGTTTGCCCCCGGACGCTGGGCGCGACCACCCGCTGAGCGAACGGTTGAGCCAACTCGCCGACTCGGCGCGCGCCGCGATGGAAAGCAACGAATCCGGGCTGAAGCCGCAGCTCGAAGAGCTGGAAAGACTGATCGCCGAGCGCGACCAATCGCACCAGCTCAACTCACAACCGTACATGCATCTCGTCAACCATCACGAACGGCGGCTGAACGCAGGCGTTCTGGCAAAAAAGTGGCTGAACGAGCAACTTGCGCGATGTTCGGCGCCTGCGATTCGTGACTTCCTTGCGGAACATGGAGTGCGCATCATGCAAAGCGCTGCCGAAAACGGTGGTGTTGGCGGTGAGCGCTGGAAGGCGTCGAACACAACATTTGCGGAACTACTCTGGAGCATCCAGCCCAAGCAGGCGCCCGAAGAACGCAAGCGCCTCGTCGCCCTGGTACCCGCGCTGCTCAAGCGCCTGAATTCAGAACTCGACCAACTTGACGTATCGACGGAAGCGCGAACGCCCTTCCTGAACGCCTGCTTCGATCTGCAAACCGCAGCGCTGCGCAACCGGCCCGGCACGGCGATGTCATCGCCTTCCCGCCAGATCAACCCCACCACGGTCGAGATCAACTCGAACGAACCCGGCACACCCGGCAGCTCGCGCAAGACCGAGATTCTCGAAAGTAACGGAAAGCTCGTACAGTATTTCGGCTCATCCACGCCTGCCGTGCCGGCATGGCGCGCAGACAATTCGACCGCCCGGCAAGGCGACTGGATCGCCTTCCGACTGCCGGACGATGAAGAACACTGCGGCTTGCACTGCGGCGCAGCGCCCGATTCGGGCAGTGTTCTGTTGTTCAACTCCGACTGGGGCTACGCCGTGGCCCTCGAACGAGCATTCCTCGAGCAGCAACTGACTGGCGGCAACGCGCGCATCCTTTCTGCCGTGTCACTTTTTGACCAGGCCGCCGAACGCGCGCTCGGACAGATGCCCGGCGCGCACCCTGACCCGTCCGCGCATTGGCAAAGTGTGTATAATCGCGGCCCTATGCTATTGATTCCTAATTTATTTATGGGCGTTGCCGATGCGTTTTGATGAACTCGGCCTGGCGCCGGAAATCCTGAGAGCCATTACTGAAGAGGGTTACACCAACCCGACGCCGATTCAAGCGCAGGCCATCCCGATCGTTCTCTCGGGCAAGGATCTGATGGGCGGTGCGCAGACCGGAACGGGTAAAACGGCGGCCTTCACGTTGCCGCTTCTCCAGCGCATCCTTCCGTTTGCCAGCCCAAGTCCGTCGCCAGCGCGCCATCCGGTGCGGATCCTGATGCTCGCGCCGACGCGCGAACTCGCCATCCAGGTACACGAGTCGGTCAAGACCTACAGCAAGTACGTCCCGATACGAAGCCTGTGCGCTTACGGCGGCGTCGACATCAAGCCACAGATCGAAGAAATCCGCGCCGGTATCGAAGTGCTCGTGGCAACACCGGGACGCCTGCTCGACCTGGTCGAACAGAAGTGCCTCAACTTCGGCAGCGTGCAAGCGCTCGTTCTCGACGAAGCCGATCGCATGCTGGACATGGGCTTCATCCCGGATGTCACCCGCATCATCAGCCTGTTGCCCAAGCAACGCCAGAGCCTGCTCTTTTCTGCGACCTTCTCGGACGAAATCAAGAAACTCGCCGACCGGATGCTCCAGTCGCCGGTGCTGATCGAAGTCGCGCGACGCAATACCGTCTCCGAGACCATCACGCACCGCGTACACCCGGTGGCCGCCGACGCCAAGCGCGCGCTTCTGGTAAAGCTGCTCAGATCTTCGGAATTCAATCAGGTACTCGTCTTCACGCGCACCAAGATCGAGACCAACAAACTCGCGCGCGAGCTCCAGCGCGCCGGCATCGCCGCCGACTCGATTCACGGCGACAAGAGCCAGCTTGATCGTTTGAAGGCGCTGGAAGCATTCAAGGACGGCAGCACGCTGGTGCTTGTCGCCACCGATGTCGCTGCACGCGGCCTCGACATCGATGAACTGCCGCACGTCATCAACTTCGAGCTGCCGCATACGCCGGAAGACTACATCCACCGCATCGGCCGGACGGGTCGCGCCGGCAAGCAGGGCACCGCGATTTCGCTCGTCTCGGCGCATGAGGTCCAGTATCTCGTCGACATCGAGAAGCTGATCAAGAAACCGATCGAACAGGTAATCGTTCCCGGCTTCGACCCCGAATACGACTACGAATACCCACCGACGGGAAAGAAGGGCCACCATCGCCGGCCGCCCGCACCGGCCGCTTCCGTGGCTCCGGCAGCGAAGTCGCGCCGCGATCAGCCCGACGCCTATGCGAACGACCGCCGCAGCCCGCGACGGCCAAGCCACATCGCGGCCGACGGTTTCGACTTCAGCAAGCCCTACGAAAGCGCCGATCCCCATCCCGCAGCCGCACCGACCGATATCGAAAAGGCCCAGGCCGCGGCGCGCATGGAGCATCCGCACAAGCCACGGCGCGTCGTCGCCGCCCTGCTCGGCGGTCTGGGACGGAAATAAGGCAAGCCTGGCCCAGACCGGCACTGGCGTCGCTCAAGCTTTCTTCGATGGCGCCTCGACCAGCTTCAGGACGGCCAGCGACACGTTGTCACCTTCGCCCTGCGCGCGCGTCCGCGCCCGTTCAATCAGCAGCTCCGAGGCGGCGCGCGCCGTATGCGCGGCCAGCACTCCGCCCAGCTCTGCCTCGCCCAGATACGCCCACAGGCCATCGGAACACAGCAGGAATGAATCACCCGCCCGCAGATCGTCCGCCTCGCCAAAGTCGATCCGCGGCGCCTCGTCGCCGCCCAGCGAAGTCACCAGGATATTCCGGTTCGGATGCACCAACGCCTGCTCCGGCGTGATCTTTCTCTTGGCGACCAACTGCTCGACGTAGGAATGGTCGGTGGTCCGGAACATCAGCCGGTCACCGCGGTATCGATAAAGGCGGCTATCACCGCAATGCGCCCAGCTGACTTTTCCAGGCTGGAGAAGGAGCATGACGGCCGTGCTGTGAGGATCCTTCTCATTGATGAAGCGCGACGCCTTGATCAAGAGATGCGCCTCGTTGAGGCTCGCCTCGAGCATTGAACGCGCAGACTCGGAACGCGCCGAAAATTGGCCCAGGTTGCTGGACGCGGTATGGATGACCTGCTGCGCAGCAAGAACCCCCCCCGTGTGCCCCCCCATGCCATCGGCGACGACGGCAAGCGCCACCCCACCGCCCTTGGGATGGGGGACAAGCGACACCCTGTCCTGTTGTTCCTTGCGATCACCCTGATGCTGGGCGACGCAGGCATCTATCGTTATTGGCATCATCTCCCCGGTGCGACATTCCCTGTGGCGGGAAGCGTATCACGCACGTACCGCTCACCGCGCTCGATCATGCTGCACCGTGATAACGCTCGAGAACCACGTCTGCCAACTCAGGCAAGGTATCCGCACCCAATCCGAGCTCGTCGAGCACCTCATCCTGCACTGAAGACCACTCCGGCGACGGCAAATGTTGTTCGTGGTGATACAGGTGGAACGCGAGCTGTAATATCGCCACCATCGTGCGCGCCGTGTGGTGGTGAATGAGCGTCATGTCGTGATGAAAACGGATGGCGTCGCAGATGAAGTCCGGCAGCTTCCAATGACGCGCAACGAGGTAGCCAATGACACAGTGATCGGCATTGAAGCGCGCATCCTCCTCTTGCAAGTCGATCCAGCCCCCAGCGAGTTCAAGGCGCATATCGCGGCAATACGACGAAAACCGCTGCATGAGCACCGGGACGCCACAATCGTGGAAAACACCTGCGAGGCACGCTTGATCGGGGAAGATGTTGCACACGGTCACGCGCTCGTCGGCAATCAACATGGCCAACTCGGAAACGGCCCGCGAACGCGCCCAGTACGCTTCGAAGGCCTTTTGGTTGTGCTTGGCCGGCACGGCAGCGGACAACGCGATGGCCCGTACGAGGTTGCCGGTCTGCTGGAGACCGATTGCCTGCAGGACGTGCTCTAGCGACGCCAACGGCTGCAGCCTTCTGAAGGCAGCCCCCTGGACCACCTTGAACAACATCGCACCGATTCCCGGATCCTGCTCGATAGTTCGTGCAAGAAGGCGCACATCGGAGACACCACGTGCCAGTTGATCCTGCAATTCAAGCAAGACGCGCGGCTGCGCCGGTATGGTCACACCGCGCTCAAGCAATCGTTTGACGCGATTTTCCTCTTCGCCCGTGAGATCGACGAGAAGCGACTTGTCAAATACCATGAATTTTCATTCTCCCCATCCCCTGCCCGTATCGACATGAAAGGACGCGAATTCTTGAACAACGAGCCCTTCCGATATAATCGTCCGCCACCCGTATCCATCAGGAAGCCAGCCATGGGCAATCGTCTTTCAAAAATCGTCACCCGCACCGGAGATGCCGGAACCACTGGCCTGGGAGACGGATCGCGAGTGGCTAAAGACGGCCTGCGCATCGACGCGATTGGCGAAATCGACGAGCTGAATTCTAGCTTGGGAGTCCTGCTTGCAGAACATCTTCCCGACGAAATCCGCGACGCGTTGATGGCGGCACAGCACGACCTCTTCGACCTCGGCGGCGAGATCTGCATTCCAGGATCAAGCGTCATCGGCGAAACACATGTCGGCCGCCTGGAGGTATTGATTGCAAACTTCAACAGCGAACTTGCCCCGCTCAAGGAGTTCATTCTTCCCGGTGGTACGCGCGCGGCTGCACTGTCGCACCTCTGTCGCACCATCTGCCGGCGGGCCGAACGCCGCATCGTCCGTCTCGGCAACAGCGAAAGCGTTAGCGATTGGACGCGCAAGTACTTGAACCGGCTTTCCGACCTACTGTTCGTGCTTGGGCGAGCGCTGAACAAGCGCGAAGGGCACGGCGATGTTCCCTGGGCCCACAAGAAGGCACGCGCCATCGGATAACCGCAGCTTTCGACAGCCCTTCGCTCGATGCCATTCAGCGACACCGAACTCGCACTCGTAAAGATATCGCACATTTTGCGCGACGTACCCTCGGGCGCTGTCTGCGAAATGCTCGAACACAATGCCGGTGCACAGTTAGCTTTGCCGGCGAACGAAATCTTCGTCACGGAGGGGCAACTTGATCCGGGGCTATTCCTTGTCGTTCATGGCGTCGTCGAACTGTTCACGGTCGACCGCCGGGGGCAAGACAAAGTCATTGATTTCGTGCAAGCCGGAAACACATTGGCCGAGGAAACACTACTGATAGCGCGACCATTGCCATATTCAGCAAGGACACTGACGGAAGCCGCCATCCTCCATTTGCCGAACGAGCAAATCGAAGCATGGCAGGAACAGCACCCCCAGTTCGCGCGCATGCTCTTGTCGCACATTGCGCAGCGCGTGAATTACCTGAGTAACGACATGTTGACGCTCCGCACAAAAAAAGCGGCGGCACGACTGGTCTGCTACCTTCTCTGTCACTTCAACAAGGCGCCAAGAACACCCGACGGCTCTTACCGCCTTGACCTACCTTTCCCGCGCAACAAGCTGGCATCCCGCCTCGGCATCACCAACTCGCATTTGTCCCGCGCGTTCCGCGAACTGCAAGAAGCGGGACTGATCGTCCCGCAAGGACGCGGCTACTTCATCCCCAACGTCCCCGCGCTCTCAAGACACGTGTGCCCGGCAGGCTGCGACTTCGAACCCAGCAGCACCGAGGAAGAGTGAACTGATTCAATGAATGACTGCGGTGCAGTACCCAGAGGGCACTGCACCGCAGAACGACAAACGCTAGAAGCAGATGCACAAAGGCCGCCAATTGGCGGCCTTTGACTGGAGAGTGTAAACGCGCTTAACGCTTGGAGAACTGCTTGCGCCGACGCGCTTTGTGCAGACCGACTTTTTTCCGCTCAACTTCACGCGCATCGCGCGTAACAAAGCCAGCTTTCGACAGCGCAGGCTTCAGCGCGGCATCGTATTCGATCAAAGCGCGCGTAATCCCGTGACGCACAGCGCCTGCCTGACCCGACTCGCCACCGCCCGACACGTTAACCTGAATGTCAAAACCAGAAACCTGATCAACAAGCTCCAGCGGCTGACGAACGATCATGCGCCCGGTCACCCGAGAAAAGAACTCGTCGACCGGCTTGCCGTTGACAACAATAGCGCCAGATCCACGCTTCATGAAAACGCGAGCAACTGCGCTTTTGCGACGGCCCGTACCGTAGTAAAAATTACCAGCCATTTCGACCCCTTAGATTTCCAGAACTTTGGGCTGCTGGGCAGCATGTGGATGAGCGGCCCCTGCGTAGCACTTCATTTTCTTGAGCATTGCGTAGCCAAGCGGACCTTTCGGCAACATCCCCTTAACGGCCTTTTCGAGCACACGCCCCGGGAAACGCTGTTGCATCTTCTTGAAATTGGTCTCGTAGATCCCGCCCGGGAAGCCGGTGTGGCGGTAGTACATCTTGTCTTCCGATTTATTGCCCGTCACGCGAATCTTTTCAACGTTGGTCACAACGATGTAGTCGCCGGTATCAACGTGCGGAGTAAACTCTGGCTTGTGCTTACCACGCAGGCGGCGAGCGATTTCTGCGGCGAGGCGCCCGAGCACCTTGTCAGTGGCATCAACCACGAGCCACTCGCGCTTCACTTCATGCGATTTGGCGGAAAAAGTCTTCATTTGAAACGCCGTCCTTATATGCCGATAACGGAAAGCCGAGCATCCTACAGCAACAATTCAAGGAATGTCAATCACCATATAGCACCCGCTGAGAGAAGCGGGTACGCGCGGCGCAATCCTAGCCATTACGGAAGATACGTCACGAGAGCTTTCGCGGAAAACAATGGCGGCCACGCTTTTCAAACCGCCCCAAAAGCCGCCGGATTATGACCTCAGTCAAAAACACGGTCAACCGGCAGACGCGCGAATCATCAGATGTGGTAAGCAGCATGCGTCATGACTTTTGCAGCCACGCGCATCAAGGCACAAGCAGGCGGCGGAAGCGCCCGCCCCCCGAGAGCCACGGCCATTTCGGCATGAGCGATTTCATCGTCTCGCATTTGGCGCACAATCGCTCGCGACTTTGCATCCATGACAGGCAATGAGCGCAGATGCCCATCAAGATGCGCACCGACTTGCCGCTCGGTTTCAGCCAGGAACCCGAGACTCCAGTGGTCACCACATTTTCCGGCAAGAACCCCAATGACGAACGCCCCCGAGTACCAGAACGGATTCAGGCAACTTACCCGAGAATCCAGCTCCCGGATTCGCCGCGCGGTCCACTCGAGATGCTCCACTTCCTCACCTGCCGCACGGTCAAGCGAAGCTCGAATCAATGGGTCGCGGCAAACAACGGCCTGGCCTTGATAAAGCGCCTGCGCACAAACTTCGCCGACATGATTGATGCGCATCAGCGCGCCAGCGTGCCGCCTGTCCCCAGGCGACAAACTCGGCTCCGGCAATTCTGCTCCGGGTGCGCGCCCCGAACTTGCCCGAGAACCGAACAATGATCGCAAGGCTTTATCAATCGCAACAATTACCGAGTCAAGCGACACGATCAGGACTCATCGGGTAGTAGATCATGGCAGATCTCAAGGACAAGCCGCCCATGCGAACGCGCGTACGACAGCGCCAGATAAGCAAACGCGATTCGTCATGCTAGCGGTTTGGCACCGACATCTGCCCGCCATGCCGCAAAACACCTTGAGCCTCGTCCACAGAACTCACCGCGGGAGAACCCGGAGGGCAGAAGTAGTTCGAGAACAACTCAACATGATGGTTGTTGCTCGTTCCGGAAATCTTTATCCACTGATTGCCGCGCGCTTTCGACCAAGTCCCGTCCGCGCGCCCAAACGCATAGAACCGCCGCTCGCCCGTCGCGCACCGCATCCCTTCGTAGCTGACATTCTTGGCACCCGACGGACTCACAACCTCTAGCGTGAAACGCAACACACCATCGGTTCCGTAGGATAAAGACTGCGCATCAACAAAGAACTTCGTATCTGAGATCGCCCCGACTCGGAACGGGATCAGGTTTCCCGCTTCGGGAAAGGACGGGAGATGAACTTCTACTTCGGCCCACGGCTTCTCGTCGTACTCATTGTCAAACTCAGCAGCCGCCGAAGAAGACTGGGAGAACAAAAGACCGAACACGGAAAAAACTCCGACACACATCCGAGCCAAACGACATCCACGCACGCAAACACCGTCCAATTCACGACTCCCCGACGAGCGGCTGCTCCTTGTGAGCGGCACTCGACACACGCCGCGCACGTCGATGATCGGCATCCAGATAACGGGCGAGCTCATTAAGCGCCTTTTCGTAAACCAGCCGCTTGAACTCGATGACGGAGTCAAGCGAAACCCAATACTGATTCCAGCGCCACGCATCAAATTCCGGATGATCGCACGCACGCAGACAGACGTCGGTATCACGACCAAGCATTCGCAACAGAAACCAGATCTGCTTTTGCCCCTTGTAGCTGCCGCGCCACTCGCGTTTTACCCAATGAATCGGCACATCGTAACGCAACCAATCCTTGGTTCTACCAAGGATGCTGACTTGCTCCGGGATCAGCCCGACCTCTTCGTACAACTCACGGTACATCGCCTGCTCGGGCGACTCCCCCCGCTTGATGCCACCCTGCGGGAACTGCCATGAATGCTCGCGAATTCGCTTACCCCAAAAGACCTCGTTCTTTGCGTTACACAAGATGATGCCGACGTTAGGGCGATAGCCTTCACGATCAAGCATGTTGAACCTAACAAATTAAGAGTTGGGCACATTCTTCCATATTTCCAAACGCTTGGAAAGCCGAGCCTCGGCACCGGCACTGGAATGAAGAACGCGCAAAAGCCCGGTTGCCGTCGCCACCGCAAGTTCAGTCTTGTAGAATTTGGTTTTCTCACCACGAAAACAGAAACGCTATGCGCACTTCGCAATTTTTCTTGTCCACGCTCAAAGAAGCACCTTCCGATGCGGAAATCGTCAGTCACAAGCTCATGCTTCGCGCCGGCCTTGTCAAGCGACTGGCTGGCGGCATCTACACCTGGATGCCGATGGGGTTGCGGGTACTGCGCAAGGTGGAAAACGTCATCCGCCAGGAAATGGATCGAGCCGGCGCAATCGAACTTTCGATGCCCGCCGTGCAGCCCGCCGAGCTTTGGCAGGAATCCGGGCGCTGGGAGAAGTACGGCCCGGAGCTGCTCCGCCTGAAGGACCGGCATCAGCGCGACTTCGTTATCGGACCAACTCACGAAGAAGTAATCACCGACGTGGTCCGCAAGGAAGTGAAAAGTTACCGCCAGTTGCCGCTGCATTTCTATCAGGTACAAATGAAATTCCGTGACGAAATCCGTCCCCGCTTCGGCGTAATGCGCGGCCGGGAGTTCCTCATGAAAGACGGCTACTCGTTCCACACCAGCTTTGAAGACCTGCAGCGCGAGTACCGCAACATGTATGAGACATACGGCCGGATATTCGACCGCCTCGGGCTGAGATTTCGTGCCGTCTCTGCCGACACAGGTTCGATCGGCGGAACCGGCTCGCACGAGTTTCATGTACTGGCCGACTCTGGTGAGGACGCCCTCGCCTATTGCCCCGACTCGGACTATGCCGCCAACGTCGAACTGGCCGAAGCGGTTGCCCCGGCTACCAAGCGAGGTGCCGCGATCGCCACCATGCAAAAGGTGTCCACGCCGGGCAAGACGAAGTGCGAGGACGTCGCAAGCTTTCTCAACATCCCGATCACTCAGATGGTCAAGGCCATCGCGATCATTCGCGACCTCCCGGAAGACAACCCCGCACGCTTTGCGCTTATATTGCTGCGCGGCGATCACGACCTGAACGAAATCAAGACGCAGAAGATTGTTGGCGATTTTCGCTTCGCTCGTGATGACGAGATCGTCGAAAAGCTCGGCTGCAAGCCCGGATACATTGGCCCGGTAAATGTATCGGCCACCGTTTTTGCCGATCGGTCAGTCAACGCGATGAGCGATTTCGTGTGCGGTGCAAACGAAGCCGGCTTCCATTTGACCGGCGTGAACTTCGGGTGCGATCTGCCGGAGGTCGAAACCATCGGTGACTTCCGCAATGTCGTCGCCGGCGACCCTTCGCCCGACGGGAAAGGCTCGCTTGAACTCTGCCGCGGCATCGAAGTCGGCCACATCTTCCAGTTGCGAACAAAGTACGCTGAAGCGCTGAAATGCTGCTTCCTCGACGAGAACAGTCAGAGCCAGGTCATGGAGATGGGTTGCTACGGCATCGGCGTCTCACGCATCGTCGGCGCTGCGATCGAGCAGAATCACGATGATCGAGGAATCATTTTTCCGAAAGCGATTGCCCCGTTCGAGGCTTGTATCGTCCCCATGGGTTACCACAAGAGCGACTCGGTCAAGCAGGAGGCCGACAGCCTTTACGCGCAGTTGAGAGCAGGCGGCATTGACGTGTTGCTCGACGATCGCAATGAACGCCCGGGGGTCATGTTCGCCGACATGGAACTCGTTGGCATCCCGCATCGGATCGTGGTTGGCGAACGGGGACTCGCAGAAGGCAAGCTGGAGTACAAGGGACGTCGCGACGCCGAGACGCAGATGGTCGCAACCGTTGACGTCTGCGAGTTCGTGAAGGCGAGGCTGTGTTCCGACTAGTCTTGATTGCGGCTCTGCTCTTGCCGCTCACCGCATCCGCGGGAGCGCAGAAGTATGAGCCGCTGTCGGACAGCGTCCGGGCGGCGCTTTCCCGCACCATTTCCGACCAAGCGCCGCCGAGGAGTTCGTTTCTCGACTCGATGGAAGCCATTGACTGGCTGTCCGAAATGTCCCTTCGACTTGAGAAGCGAATCCCGGATAGAGAAGGTCGCCTGGAGTTTCTGCGCGCCGTGCACTATGAGGCGACGCGCGCCGGCCTCGACCCTCAGCTTGTTCTCGGCTTGATTCAGGTGGAAAGCGGCTTCAAGAAGTACGCTGTTTCAAGCGCCGGAGCACGCGGGTTCATGCAGGTGATGCCGTTCTGGATCAAGGTGATTGGGCGCGGCGACGACAATCTCTTTCACCTGCGCACCAATCTGCGCTACGGCTGCACAATCTTGCGCCACTACCTGGACATTGAGAAAGGCGATCTTTACCGAGCACTGGGCCGCTACAACGGCAGCCTGGGGCAACCGCAGTATCCAAACCTCGTTCGCGGAGCCTGGGACCGGCACTGGACCTATACAGCGAACCGTGTAGCGTCGCGCTGACACCACACGACAGGCTACCGCATGCCCGGCAACATCCCCTTCATGCCGCGCATCAGTTTCGCCATCCCGCCTTTCGAGAACTGTTTCATCATCTTCTGCGATTGCTCAAACTGTTTCAGCAGCCGGTTCACCTCCTGAACGTGCACGCCAGCACCCACCGCGATCCGGCGCTTACGTGACGCCTTCAGCAACTCCGGCCTGGACCGCTCAAGCGGCGTCATGGAGTTAATGATGCCCTCGATACGCCGCACTGCCTTGTCCTCGCCGCCGGCTGGCAAATGGCTGGCTGCTTGAGCGAACTGTGCGGGCAACTTGTCCATCATCGCCGACAGGCCGCCCATCTTGCGCATTTGCCCGATCTGCTCCTTGAAATCGTTCAGATCGAAGCCTTTTCCGCTCTTCAGCTTCTTCGCAAACTCGACCGCCTGTTGCTCGTCGATCCCTTTCTTCGCTTCCTCGATCAGCGATAGAACATCACCCATCCCGAGAATACGGGAAGCCATTCGTTCCGGATGAAAGGCTTCGAGGCCCGCCAGCTTCTCTCCAATGCCGGCGAACTTGATCGGCTTCCCTGTCACATGGCGCACCGAAAGTGCGGCACCGCCTCGCGCGTCACCATCCAGTTTGGTCAGAACGATGCCGGTCAGCGGCAGCGCCTCGCTGAACGCCTTCGCCGTATTGATCGCGTCCTGCCCGAGCATGGCGTCAACGACAAACAATGTTTCGATGGGGGAAATGGCCGAATGAAGCTCGGCAATCTCCTTCATCATCGCCTCGTCGATGGACAAGCGTCCTGCCGTATCGACGAGCAATACATCGTGGAAGTGCTTCTTCGCCCAATCGACCGCCGCTTTCGCGATATCGACCGGCCGGTCAGTCGGTGCCGACGGGAAGAAATCCACACCGGCCTGGCCCGCAACCGTCTTCAACTGCTCAATTGCCGCCGGACGATACACGTCACACGAGACCACCAGAACCTTCTTCTTTTGCGTGTCGCGCAGAAGCTTCGCCAGTTTCCCGACCGTCGTCGTCTTGCCCGCTCCCTGCAAACCAGCCATCAAGACAATCGCCGGCGGCTGCGTCGCAAGGTTGAGCCCCGTATGCGCTTCGCCCATCAACCGCGTCAGTTCCTGATGGACGACTCCGATCAGCGCCTGACCAGGACTCAATGAGCCAATAACCTCTTCGCCGATCGCTTTTTCCTTGACCGCCGAGATCAATGCCTTGACCGCAGGAAGCGCGACGTCGGCCTCGAGCAATGCCAGGCGAACTTCGCGCAAGGCTTCTGCAATGTTGTCTTCGGTGAGGCGAGCTTCGCCTCGTAGCGTCTTCATGACGCGAGCTAGTCGCTGGGTCAGGTTATCGAGCATTTGATTTCCGGCTTGGTGTAAACTCAAAAAATGTCGGACATTTTACTGCACCTTCTCCCCCACATCGCCTCATCGCTGCTCTACGCGGGACTTGGTCTGCATTTCTGGCATACGCGCTGGCACCACAAGGGGCAGCCGGCGCATATTCTCACGATGCAAAGCTGGGAGCGTACCGGCATCCTTGTCGCTGTAATTCTGCAAGGAATCGGGCTGTACGACGGCCTTTTCAGCGCGGAGGGAATGCGCTTTTCCTTCAGTTTTGCCCTCTCATTGATGCTCTGGCTTGCCGTAATCATCTACTGGCTGGAGAGCTTTCGTTCGCGCATGGACGGCTTGCAACCACTGGTACTCCCTCTGGCCGCAGTGTGCGCGGCACTTCCGACGCTGTTCCCGCAAGTTCACCTTATCGGCCACGCCGCCGCGTGGGGCTTCAAGCTCCACTTCCTTACCGCGATGCTCGCCTATGGTGTGTTTACGCTATCCGCCATGCATGCGGTCTTCATGGGTATTGTCGAGAGGAGCCTTCATCAACGCGCCGACATTGGCTTGAAGTTTGCCAACCTGCCGCCGCTACTGGCCATGGAATCACTGCTATTCAGGATGATTAGCGTCGCGTTCTCTCTCCTGACTGTCGCTCTCGCAAGCGGCGTGATGTTTTCGGAAGAAATCTTCAACAAACCGGTAGTACTCGATCACAAAACTCTTTTTGCGTTTTTTTCCTGGGGCATCTTTGCCGCATTGCTGATCGGTCGCAGCGCTTATGGCTGGCGCGGGCGAATCGCACTGCGATGGACGCTAGCGGGTTTTCTCGTCCTCATGCTGGCCTATGTCGGCAGCCGATTCGTCTCTGAATTCATTCTCGGGCGCATCTAGCGACACTACTTTTCTCGGTCGAGGTGAACAAACGCCAGTGACGGCCCATGCTGGCAGCCGCTATTTACAAAGCCCCCGACTCCATGCATCATCGATCTGGCATGGTCGGTGGGCACGTTTTGCAGCCCTGAGTCATTGGCGCCAACAGGCGTCCGTCCTTTACAAAATATGGCAGCCAATCCGCAACAATCAACGCTCAGCGGCCTTGCCCGCGCACTTGTTCAAGCCGGCCGAATCAAAGAAGCCGAAGCTGAGGCGTTGCTGACGCAATCCGCCTCCACAAGAACATCGTTCATCGAGCAACTGGTTGGCGCCAAGAAGGCAAGTTCGGGAGAAATCGCACGTTTTGCCTCTGACACTTTCGGCTATCCGCTTCTTGATCTTACGGCATTTGACGATGCCCACATCCTGAAGACCGCAATTGACCGAAAGCTGATCGCCACGCATCGTGTCATCCCTCTGCACAAACGAGGCAACCGGCTCTCGGTAGCAATCGCAGACCCGACCAACCTGAGGGCTCTCGACGAGATCCGGTTCCAGACCGGCATGGCGGTAGACCCGGTTATCGTCGATGAAGGGCAGTTATCACCGCTGGTCACAAAACTTTCCGAGTCAGCGGAAGAAACCCTCAAGAGCCTGGCCAACGAAGACATCAACCTCGAGTTCACCGACGAAGAATCAGCCGAAAAAGCAGACGACCCCGCGGCGCTTGACGTTGACGACGCGCCGGTCGTCAAATTCATCCAGAAGATGCTTCTGGACGCCATCAACGATGGCGCATCCGACATCCACTTCGAGCCGTACGAAAAGAACTACCGCATCCGATTCCGCACCGATGGCGTGCTGCGAGAAGTGGCGTCGCCACCGCTCGTCATCAAGGAAAAGATCGCCTCCCGCATCAAGGTCATTTCCCGACTGAATATTGCCGAAAAACGTGTCCCACAGGATGGACGCATGCGCCTCGTGTTGTCGAAGAGTCGGGCCATAGATTTTCGTGTGAGCACCTTGCCGACAATGTACGGCGAAAAGATTGTGCTGCGTATCCTGGACCCGAGCAGCGCAACCTTGGGAATTGATGCACTTGGTTACGAGCCGGATCAGAAGGCGATACTGCTCGACGCGATTCAGCGCCCCTACGGCATGGTGCTGGTAACGGGCCCGACGGGTTCCGGAAAAACCGTCTCGCTTTACACCTGCCTCAATATTCTGAACAAACCGGGAATAAATATCTCCACCGCGGAAGATCCAGCGGAAATCCCCTTGCCCGGCATCAACCAGGTCAACGTCGACGACAGGCAGGGCCTTACATTTCCTGTTGCATTGAAGGCGTTCTTGCGCCAAGACCCTGACATCATCATGGTCGGCGAAATCCGGGATCTCGAAACCGCAGAAATCGCAATCAAGGCGGCGCAAACCGGCCACATGGTCTTGTCAACGCTGCACACGAACGATGCACCATCGACACTGACCCGCTTGATGAACATGGGCATTCCCACGTTCAACATTGCGTCGAGCGTCCTCCTCATTACCGCGCAGCGACTTGTGCGTCGGCTATGTACTTGCAAGAAGACGCTCGATACACCGATTGAAACCTTGCTGGATGCCGGCTTTACAGAGTCGGATATCGACGGGAGTTGGCATCTTTACGGACCGGCCGGCTGCGATCGCTGCAAGGGGACCGGCTACAAGGGACGGGTGGGCTTGTACCAGGTAATGCCTGTCACCGAAGCGATTCAGCGCCTGATCATGGCAAATGGTACTGCACTCGACATCGCAGAACAGGCAAGAAGAGAGGGCGTTGATGATCTGCGCCGCTCAGGCCTTCTGAAAGTCAAGCGGGGACTGACTTCACTTGATGAAGTTCTAGGCAGCACTAACGTATAGACGAGATGACAAAGGGCTCAGCATGGCAACAGCAGTGAAACCAGCAAAGCGCTCTCAGGAGGCCAAGGAGTTCACATTTCTGTGGACCGGAAAAAACAAGTCCGGAAAAATCGTACGCGGAGAGCTGCGAGCACCGAGCGAAGCTGTAGTAAATGCGACCTTAAGGCGCCAGGGCATACTGGTAGAAAAGGTCTCAAAGCAACGCTTTAGGAGTGGCGGAAAAGTATCAGAAAAGGATGTGGCGCTATTCACAAGACAATTGGCGACGATGATGAAGTCTGGCGTACCGCTGCTCCAGACCTTCGATATCGTTGGACGCGGCCACGACAATCCTGCGGTTGGCAAGCTGCTTCTTGATATCAAATCGGACGTCGAAACAGGCAGCTCGCTATCACAGGCTTTCAGAAAGTATCCGCTCCACTTTGATCAGCTCTATTGCAACCTGGTTGCAGCAGGAGAGCAAGCCGGGATTCTGGAAACGCTGCTGGATCGCTTGGCGACATACAAGGAGAAAATGCTTGCCATCAGGTCGAAGATCAAGTCGGCACTGTTCTATCCCGTGGCAGTCATCGTGGTGGCGTTCGTAATTACCGCAGTAATCATGATCTTCGTCATTCCCGCGTTCAAGCAAGTATTTACGAGCTTTGGAGCAGACCTGCCGGCACCGACACTGCTCGTAATCGCAATTTCGGACTATTTCGTCGCTTATTGGTGGGCGATCTTCGGATCGATCGGGCTCAGCCTTTACGCCTTCTTCTATTCTTGGAAGCGCTCAGAAACAGTCCAGTTTGCAATGGACCGTTTGTTACTACGCCTACCGCTGTTTGGAATCATCGTCCGAAAATCGGTAATGGCACGATGGACCCGGACTTTGGCAACCATGTTCGCGGCGGGGGTTCCCTTGGTGGAATCCCTCGATTCGGTAGGGGGGGCCGCCGGAAACGTTGTTTACAAATTTGGCACCAAGCAAATTCAAGGGGAAGTAAGTACCGGAACAAGCCTGACTTCGTCGATGCAGAACACTCAACTTTTCCCGAACATGGTCATCCAAATGGTTGCTATTGGCGAAGAGTCTGGTGCGCTGGACTCCATGCTGGCAAAAGTGGCCGATTTCTTCGAAGCAGAAGTTGATGATGCGGTCGAAGCGCTCTCCAGCCTTATGGAGCCGATAATCATGGTCGTACTGGGAACGCTGATCGGTGGCATGGTCATAGCAATGTATTTGCCGATTTTCAAGCTGGGCGCTGTTGTTTAATGGGTGCGGCGTGGGCCATGCTGGAGCAGTCGCAGGTGTTAGCCGTACTTTCACTGGGAATTCTTGGTCTTCTGATTGGCAGTTTTCTCAACGTCGTGATCCATCGACTGCCAAAGATGATGGAGCATGACTGGCTCCTCCAGTGCGCAGAATTGCGCGAGGAAGACAATCCTTCACAAGAACCGCTCTCGCTCTCAAAACCAAGGTCGCGCTGTCCGGCATGCGGACATCAGATTACCGCGCTTGAAAACATCCCGATCTTTAGCTGGATTGCACTGCGTGGGCGCTGCTCGGCCTGCCATGCGCCGATCTCACCACGATATCCGATCATCGAAGCACTTACCGGGGCGCTGTTCGCCTTCGCGGCCGTAGAATTCGGCTATGGCTGGGCTGCAGCGGGAGCCACCTTGTTGATAAGTGCGCTTGTGGCACTGACCTTCATCGATATCGACACACAGCTGCTGCCAGACTCGATCACGTTACCGCTGGTATGGGCGGGGCTTCTCTTCAACTTATCGGCTATCTACACCGATCTTCACTCCGCGGTCATCGGCGCGATCGCTGGATATCTGTCACTCTGGATCGTTTACTGGGGATTCAAGCTGGCGACCGGCAAAGAGGGGATGGGCTACGGTGATTTCAAACTGCTGGCGGCCCTTGGTGCCTGGCTCGGCTGGCAAATCCTGCCTTTGATCATCCTGCTCTCGTCGCTGGTCGGCGCAATCGTGGGCATCGTCCTGATCGTCGTAACCAAGCGAGGGCGGAACATCCCTATTCCATTCGGCCCCTACCTTGCAGCCGCGGGGCTACTTGCCCTCTTCTGGGGCAATGATCTGACCCAAGCTTATCTTCGCTTGATGTAATTACTTGAAAACAGAGCCTTTGCCTCAATTTCAGAATCCGGGTTGGCAGATCCGACCATACCCGTTCGAGTATAATTTCTGACTTCGTGCTTCTGTGAAGGTAAGCCCATGCCGATTTACGTCTATCGATGCAATGCCTGCGGTTTTGAAAAGGACCATCTGCAAAAACTCAGCGACCCTGTGCTGAACACCTGCCCGGAATGCAACCAGGAGAGTTACCTGAAACAGGTAACGGCGGCCGGCTTCCAGCTTAAGGGCAATGGTTGGTACGCGACCGACTTCAAAGGGGGGAAAACCAGCGTGCCCCCACCCAAATCCGAAAGCACCTCGCCGTGCCAAGGTTGTGCCGGAGTGGAAGCGTGCGCAAGCAGCTGATCAAGCGCTACTTCATCACCGGACTACTGATCTGGGTGCCGCTGGCGATTACCGCGTGGGTGCTGACGTTGATTGCCGGTGCGGCGGACCAATCCTTGCGGTTTCTTCCCGAGTCGGCGCGCCCCAGCAGTATCCTTGGCTACGACATCCCGGGCGCCGGAATCGCCGTATCCCTGCTCATCATCCTGATTACGGGGATACTGGCCGCCAACTTCATCGGCCAGAGGCTCGTTCAATGGTGGGAGCGCCTGCTGGCTCGCATTCCCGTTGTCAGCTCGATCTACAACAGCGTAAAACAGGTCTCCGACACCCTTTTTTCCTCATCAGGCAATGCCTTTCGCAAGGCACTGCTTGTCCAGTACCCTCGCCGGGGATCGTGGACCATTGCCCTGCTCACGGGCATACCGGGTGGCGATGTGCAAAATCATCTCAAGGGAGACTACGTCAGCGTCTATGTTCCGACCACACCGAACCCAACGTCCGGATTCTTCCTGATGATGCCGAAGAACGAAGTCATTGAGCTCGATATGGCCGTCGACGAAGCACTCAAGTACATCATTTCGATGGGCGTTGTCGCGCCGCCGAGCAAAACCAAGTACTAGATGGGCCCTAACCAAAAACCAAACTCGTAACCCGGAAACAGCATGCGAACTCATTATTGCGGACTAATCAACTCCCAACTCATCGGCCAGGAGGTCACGTTGTGTGGCTGGGCCCACCGCCGCCGCGACCATGGTGGCGTGATCTTCATCGACCTGCGTGATCGCGAAGGCATTGCACAGATCGTGTGCGACCCAGATCGTCCTGAGATGTTCTCGATCGCCGAATCGGTTCGCAACGAGTTTTGCCTGCGCGTCACCGGCAAAATACGAGCGCGCCCTGCGGGCACGGTCAATCCCAACATGCCGAGCGGCGAAGTAGAAATCCTGTGCCATGAAATCGAGGTACTGAATCCGTCGGTCACACCGCCATTCCAACTGGACGAGGAAAATTTGTCGGAGAACGTTCGCCTGACGCATCGCGTCATTGATCTGCGCCGCCCGCAGATGCAAAAGAACATGATGCTGCGCTACAAGACTGCGCGCGCGTTCCGCCGTTTCCTCGATGACGCAGGCTTCATCGACATCGAAACCCCCATGCTCACCAAGAGCACCCCGGAGGGCGCCCGCGACTATCTGGTGCCATCGCGCGTCAATGCCGGCCAATTCTTCGCGCTCCCGCAGTCGCCGCAGCTGTTCAAGCAGTTGCTGATGGTCGCGGGGTTCGACCGCTATTACCAGATCACGAAGTGCTTCCGCGACGAGGATCTGCGCGCCGACCGTCAACCGGAATTCACTCAAGTCGATATCGAGACCTCCTTCCTGAACGAAACCGAGATCACATCGATCATGGAGGATCTTCTTCGCTACGTGTTCAAGGAGGCCATCGGCGCAGACCTGCCCTGTCCTTTCCCTCGCCTCACCTATGATGAAGCCATGCATCGCTTCGGCTCGGACAAGCCTGATCTGCGCGTCACGCTGGAGTTGACCGAGATTACCGACGCAGTCAAGGATGTATCGTTCAAGGTATTCGCCAACGTGGCCAACAGCGAGAATGGCCGCGTCGCAGCGCTTCGCATTCCGGGTGGCGCCAGCCTGACGCGAGGCGAAATCGACGCATACGGAACGTTTGTAGCAATCTATGGAGCCAAGGGGCTCGCCTACATCAAGGTCAATGACGCGTCCCTGCTCAACGAAAGCGGCCTGCAGTCGCCAATTGTCAAGAATCTGCACGAAGCAGCGCTAACCGCGATTGTGGAACGAACCGGCGCGCAATCGGGCGACCTCATCTTCTTCTGCGCCGACAAGGCAAAGGTGGTCAACGATGCCCTTGGTGCCTTGCGCGTCAAGATCGGCCACGAGAAGGGTTTTGTTAATGGCAACACCTGGGAGCCGCTCTGGGTCGTCGACTTCCCGATGTTCGACTACGACGAGGAAAGCAAGCGTTGGGTCGCCTGTCACCACCCATTCACCAGCCCGAAAGACGAGCACCTCGAACTACTGGCCAGCAACCCCGGCAAGTGCCTCGCGAAAGCGTACGATTTGGCGCTCAACGGATGGGAACTTGGCGGCGGATCGGTACGTATCCACCGCGCCGACGTTCAGGAGCTCGTGTTCAAGGCGCTCGGAATCGGCGATGAAGAGGCGCAGCTCAAGTTCGGTTTCCTGCTTGATGCGCTCAAGTACGGCGCGCCACCGCACGGAGGTCTGGCCTTTGGTCTCGACCGAATCGTGACAATGATGACCGGCGCCGAGTCGATCCGCGACGTTATCGCTTTCCCGAAGACGCAGCGAGCACAATGCCTGCTCACCGACGCGCCCAGCGAGGTCGACGAAAAGCAATTGCGTGAGTTGCACATCCGGCTGCGCCAAAAGGCGGACGTCCAAAGCGTAGCGACACCGGCCTAAGTCCTGCCATGGCGCGACTCGCCGCACTCTTCCGACTGGCGCTTTTTCTGGCGCTGGCTGGAGTGTGCGGATTGTCGCCAACGCTGGCGCGAGACCAGGCGCACAGCGCATCTATTGCAGCGGTCGCGATCTCGTCCCTCCCCGCAGAAGCGAAACAGACGCTCCAGTTGATTCGGCAAGGCGGTCCCTTTCCTTACCCGCACAAGGACGGCAGCGTCTTCGGAAATTTCGAGCGACGCTTGCCACCCCAAGCCCGAGGTTACTATCGCGAATACACCGTCCCGACACCATGGCGCACCGACCGTGGCGCACGACGTATCGTCGCCGGCAAAGGAAGTAACAATTCGGTCGCCACATCAGGCGAGTACTACTACACAGCCGATCACTACCGCACATTTCGCAGGATTAGAGAAGAATGACGCCCGTCCCGACGCCGTCAGCACCGGACTCAAGAATACATAAGCCTGCAACGGCCGGCATCTTCAAGCTGGCTCGTACCGACCTCGACGGTATGCTGAAGGCGGCTGACGAACTCAAGCTCGCCTGTTTTCATGTCGACTTGAAAGACGCTCGCAACGTCCCCGGCTTCATCCGAGCCATGAAACGGGATTTGAAGCTCCCCGAGTGGTTCGGCAACAACCTCGACGCCCTCAACGACTGCCTTACAGATTTTTCCTGGCATCCGGCACCGGGATACGTCATTCTGCTTGACGGCCTTTCGTCCTTAAGCGCGACCCCGACGAGTTTCGCCGCATTCAACCAGGTTCTCGCAAGCGCCGTGGAAGAGTGGAAGTCGCGTGACGTGCCATTCTGGATTTTTTACCTGACCGACACCCCGGATAACGCTACTTCGGCACAACCCCAACTCTTCGCATGACCCAGTTCAAACGGCCTATCTCCGTACTCGTTGTGATTCACACATACAACTTGAAGATACTGCTGCTTGAGCGAGCACTGCATCCCGGCTACTGGCAATCAGTCACCGGCAGCCAGGAAGAAGGCGAAACCCTCATCGAAACCGCCACGCGCGAAGTTCGTGAAGAAACCGGGATAGCCACAACCGCCGCAAGCATGGCTGACTGGAACAGGACAAACACCTTCGAGATCTTCGAGGAATGGCGCCATCGCTACGCACCAGACGTTCGATACAACACGGAGCATGTCTTTTCGCTCGCCGTGGAAGAAAACACGCCCGTAATCACGGCGCCTGGAGAACATACTGGCTATTGCTGGCTGGACTACGAAGAGGCTGCTGCCAAAGTATTCTCCTGGAGCAATCGCGACGCCATACTGGAACTTCCCGATCGACTCGCCGCACAACGAAGTCTGACCAGAGAAACCGGGGCCTCCTCGCAGTGAGCGAAGCCCCCGAGGCGAAGCAACACGTAAAAGCGCTTGGACTTTCGACGACTCTTTGTTTATAATACTGGGCTCAGCAGTAATCTGACGACTTTTGAAATTAGGATAGAGTTAATGCCTGCCATTCGCCTGAAGGAAAACGAACCGTTCGAAGTAGCGATCCGCCGTTTCAAGCGTACCGTCGAAAAGACTGGTTTGCTGACTGAATTGCGCGCCCGCGAGTTCTACGAAAAGCCCACCGCCGAGCGCAAGCGCAAGCTCGCCGCCGCAGTCAAGCGCCACCACAAGCGCATGCGCAGCCAGACGCTGCCGCCAAAACTCTACTAAACCGTACCGCTGCCTGTCAGATAGCCGCCCGTTGGTTCAACTTGGCGGCTTTTCTTGTTTGTGCCGTTCGGCGCGCTGCTTGACTGACGCGGGAAGCCTCCTCGCCAAGGAACCTTTCAATGACACTGAAAGATCGTATCACTGAAGACATGAAAGCGGCGATGCGCGCCAGGGAGCCCGCACGACTCGGCGCAATTCGCCTTCTGCTCGCAGCAATCAAGCAAAAAGAAGTCGACGAGCGCACCGAACTCGACGATGCCGCGATCGTCACGGTTATCGACAAGATGCTGAAGCAGCGCCGGGATTCGATCAGCCAGTACGAGTCTGCAGGGCGCCAGGACTTGGCCGACGCAGAGAAGTTCGAGGCATCGCTGCTCAGCGACTACATGCCAGCGGGACTTTCCAGCGCGGAAGTTGACACGGCGGTAAACGCTGCGATTGCCGAGACAGACGCGATAGGCCCTGGCGATATGGGCAAGGTCATGGGCATACTCAAAGCACGACTCGCCGGCCGCGCCGACATGACTGAAGTCTCCAGGCGCGTCAAGGGCGCACTCGCGCCCAAGGCTTAACCCTTACCGCGACGGGGCTCCACCCCAACCGCAACACCGGCAGTCCGAACCATTCACCACGCGCCACGTCGATGATTCCCGAGTCTTTCATTCAGGAATTGCTGCACCGGACCGACTTGGTCGACCTGATCGACGGATTCGTCCCCCTAAAGAAAGCTGGCGCCAATTTCGCAGCGTGCTGCCCGTTTCACAGCGAGAAGTCGCCGTCCTTCACGGTCAGCCCGACAAAGCAGTTCTACCACTGCTTCGGTTGCGGAGCGCACGGGACGGCCATCGGATTTCTCATGGAATACTCGGGCCTTGGCTTCATCGATGCCGTAAAGGATCTTGCCGGACGCACTGGCATGCAACTCCCCGAGCAGGATGGGCGCAACACCCCGAGTGGCCCGAAGCTGTCCAGCCTGACGGAAGTGATGGACATCGCGGCAAGGTACTACTACGAACAGCTGAAGCGATCCGAAAAGGCCATTGACTACCTAAGAAATCGCGGCGTCAGCGGCGCGATTGCGCAGAAGTTCGGAATCGGTTATGCACCCAACGGCTCACAAAACCTTGGCACAGCATTCGAGGACTACACCCGCACGGACTTGCAACAGACAGGCATGGTGATCAAACACGAAACAGGCCGCCTGTACGATCGTTTTCGCGACCGGATCATGTTCCCGATCAAGAACCAGAAGGGAGAAACTATCGCATTTGGCGGCCGCGTACTTGGTGCGGGCGAACCCAAGTATCTGAATTCGCCGGAGACCCCCCTATTCGAGAAGGGGCGCGAACTTTTCGGCTTGCCGCAAGCACGAAGCGCCCTGCGCGACACAAACACAGCGGTCGTCGTCGAAGGCTACATGGACGTCGTCGCGCTCGCCCAGCACGGCATCGGCAACGCCGTCGCCACCCTCGGAACGGCAACCACCGGGACGCACGTCAAGAAGCTTCTGCGCCAGGTCGACCGTATCGTCTATTGCTTCGATGGCGACACAGCCGGCAAGAAGGCGGCATGGCGCGCGCTCGAAAACAGCCTTGAAGCCTTGCCCGAACAAAAGAGCATCGGTTTTGTTTTCCTGCCTGAAAAGGACGACCCGGACAGTTTCGTGCGCAACCAGGGCAAGGATGCGTTTGAGCGTATGGTCGCGCAAGCACTACCGCTTTCCGAATTCCTTCTGAGAGAGCTGTCAACGCGCTGCGACATGACCAGCGCAGAAGGTCGCGCCAAGCTCGTTGCCGAAGCCAAGCCACTTCTGGCGCGCTTGCAAACGCCCTTATTGCGACTACAGTTGGTCAAGAGGCTTGCGGAAGCTAGCGGGTTCTCGCAAAGCGAAGTGGAACGGCTGTGCGATCTGCGCCCGGTGGCACGAGCAGCACCGGCAGTCGCACCACGCAAGGCTCCCTCCTTGTTCAGGCCGTTGCTTAGACTCTTGCTGCAGAAACCCGAACTGGCGAAGCGAGTGCCGCATGCAGCGTTGCCAGACAATCACGCAGAGGCGTTTGCGGTAAAGCGATTGTGCGAAACGATACAGGACTACGAAGAATCGCCGCCAACCTACACAGTCCTGCTAGAGCAATTGCGGGGTGGTGAGCAAGATAGCGTGTTGAACGAATCTGCCGCCGAACTAATGCTGCACCCGTTTGCCGAAGAGGGCATTGACGACGAGTTTGAAGGAATCATTCAGAGACTACGTGAAGCGGAAAACAAGCGCGCCTTCGAGCAACTGCAGGAGAAAGTCATCAAGCTTGGGCTTCCCGGCCTTTCCAGCGAGGAAAAGGAGCAATACCGCCAGCTCCTGCGCTCGAATGCGGACGCTGATCTCGCACGTAAGTTGTGATAAAATCTAGGGTTTTTCCAGTTTAACGCTAACCGGGACTTGGTCATGGCAAAGGAAAAGGCAGCAAGCAGCAAGACAGCAAAAGCAAAGGCCGCGGAGCTTTTGGCACAGATCGGCAACCAGCCGTCGCCAACGGACGACGAAACACGCAGGACGCGGCTCAAGACGCTGATCAAACTCGGGAAAGAGCGCGGCTTTTTAACGTACGCGGAAGTCAATGACCACCTGCCGGACGACGTTGTCGATGCCGAGCAGATTGAGAGCATCATCAGCACGTTCAACGACATGGGCATCCAGGTCTACGACGAGGCGCCCGATGCTGAAACCCTCCTCATGTCGGACAACGCACCGACCGTCGCTGCCGACGATGCCGACGTTGAAGAACAGGCCGAACAGGCGCTATCGACCGTCGACTCCGAATTCGGCCGCACCACCGATCCGGTACGCATGTACATGCGCGAAATGGGCTCGGTGGAGTTGCTCACGCGCGAAGGCGAAATCGAGATCGCCAAGCGGATCGAAGACGGCCTGAAGCACATGATCCAGGCCATTTCGGCCTGCCCTACGACGATTGCCGAACTCGTTGATTGTGCTGAGAAGATCGAACGCGACGAAATGCGCATCGACGAGTTGATCGACGGACTCATCGATCCCGACGCCGATGAAGAGATCGAGGAACTCGCCGAAGACGAGGAAGCAGAAGTTGAAGAAGACGAAAGCGAAGACGACGGCGAAGCTGTCGAAGGAGCCGCTGCCGCTGCCTCACTGCTCAAGCTGAAAGAAGAAGGTCTCGCACGCCTGGCGATCATCAAGGCGCATTACGCCAAGGCGCACAATGCCCTGATCAAGAAGGGATCGCAGGACAAAACTTATCTGAAGCTGCAGGAGAAAATCTCCGAAGAGATGATGGGTATCCGCTTCACCTCGAAGGCAATCGAACGCCTTTGCGACTCTGTTCGCGCAATGGTTGAAGAAGTCCGCGCCTGCGAGCGGAAGATCCAGCGCATCTGCGTCGATACCGTACGTATGCCGCGCCCGCACTTCATCAAGGTTTTCCCCGGCAACGAACTCAATCTGGAATGGGTCGACGGCGAACTCGCGTCGAGCAGCAGCAGGGCCTATGCCGCTATCCTCACGCGCAATGCACCCAACATTCAGGAAGAGCAGAAGAAGTTACTCGCCCTCCAGGATCGAATCGGCATTCCGATCAAGGAACTGAAGGACATCAACAAGCAGATGTCGACCGGCGAAGCGAAGGCTCGGCGCGCCAAGCGCGAAATGACCGAAGCCAACCTCCGCCTCGTCATCTCGATCGCCAAGAAGTACACCAACCGCGGCCTGCAGTTCCTCGACCTTATCCAGGAAGGCAACATCGGCCTGATGAAAGCCGTCGACAAGTTCGAATACCGCCGTGGCTACAAGTTCTCGACCTACGCGACGTGGTGGATTCGCCAGGCGATCACTCGCTCGATCGCCGATCAGGCACGCACGATTCGCATCCCGGTGCACATGATCGAAACGATCAACAAGATGAACCGCATCTCACGCCAGATTCTCCAGGAAACGGGTATGGAAGCCGACCCGGCGACGCTGGCCAAGAAGATGGAGATGCCGGAAGAAAAGATCCGCAAGATCCTCAAGATCAGCAAGGAACCGATCTCGATGGAAACGCCGATCGGCGACGACGACGACTCGCACCTTGGTGACTTCATCGAAGACTCGGCGACGCTTGCACCGACCGACGCTGCCCTGTTCTCCAGCCTGCGCTTCATCACCAAGGACGTACTGGATACACTGACGCCGCGCGAGGCCAAGGTCCTGCGCATGCGCTTCGGCATCGAGATGAACACCGACCATACGCTCGAGGAAGTCGGCAAGCAGTTCGACGTCACACGCGAGCGTATCCGTCAGATCGAGGCCAAGGCACTGCGCAAGCTGCGCCACCCGTCGCGTTCGGACAAGCTGCGCAGCTTTCTCGACAGTGGGAATAACTGATGGCAGAACGATTTACCGATACCGTCCGAATTCTTCGTCAAAGCCGGCGAAGTCCCGGTAGAATCGCGGTTTCGGGCCTCTAGCTCATGCTTGGTTAGAGCAGCGGACTCATAAAATTTGTGCCATACGTTTGGAAACTGCGTATGGGATGGTGTCAAATTCGGCGAAACCTAAGCGCAGCGATGCGGATGGCAACGCCGAGCCAAGCTTCAGCACGAAAGTGCTGTTGAAGGTGTAGAGACTAGACGGCACCCACCTAAGGCGAAAGCGATGGTGAAGGCATAGTCCGGGGAGTGGCGAAAGCCACACAAACCAGAATCCGTTGGTGCCGTGTTCGACTCACGGGAGGCCCACCAATTCGAAGAAGCCAGCCTTGCGCTGGCTTTTTCTTTATCCGCCCATAACGCTATTCAGACGCGCCAGAATGCGCAGGTCGCTGCCGACCATGCGCGCGTCGCGAATGGCCAAACATTTCTTTTCTTCGAGCGACGCCAGCGCCGGCAGGCTGAACATCCCGCGAGCAACATCGCCGATCAGGCAGGGCGCCAGGTAAAGCAGCAGTTCGTCGATCAAACCGGCATCAACCAGGGTTCCGTTGAGTCGCCCGCCCCCTTCGACGTGCAATTCGTTGACGCCGCGCCGTCCGAGTTCCTGCAGCAACGCCGATAGATCGACCTTTCCATTGGCGTCCGGCAAATGCAGGATATCCGCGCCGACGCCGCGCAGCGCGTCCATTCTTGCCCGATCCTCGCAGGCCGTCGCGACAATCACTTCGCCAGCATCCAGCAACTTCGCATTGAGGCTCAAGGCAAGCCGGCTGTCGACGATGACCTTGACCGGTTGGCGAGAGGTCTGAACGCCGCGCACATTGAGTCGAGGATCATCGTCACGCACCGTTCCGATACCGCTCAGGATGGCGCAAGCGCGGGCACGCCAGCGATGGCCGTCCTGGCGCGCCGCCGGCCCGGTGATCCATTGGCTGACGCCGTTCTCGAGCGCCGTCTTTCCGTCCAGGCTGGCCGCCACCTTCAGGCGCAGCCACGGCCGTCCGCGCGTCATGCGCGCGACGAAACCGATGTTGAGTTCGCGCGCTTCGGCCTCAAGCAGACCGCATTCGGCGACGACACCCGCCGC
The DNA here is from genome assembly GCF_017995515.1 of Propionivibrio sp. Classification (GTDB taxonomy): domain Bacteria; phylum Pseudomonadota; class Gammaproteobacteria; order Burkholderiales; family Rhodocyclaceae; genus Propionivibrio. The sequence goes on along the minus strand of NZ_JAGOIT010000002.1, from coordinate 19,512 downwards.
CTGCAGGCGCGTGATTCCTCGTCCGGCAACCTGGGGATTGGGGTCTTGCATGGCTGCGACGACGCGCGCCACGCCGGCAGCGACCAACGCATCGGCACAGGGCGGCGTGCGGCCATGGTGGCTACAGGGTTCGAGCGTCACGTAGACTGTCGCGCCCCGTGCGCCCTCACCGGCGGCGCGCAGCGCGTGGACCTCGGCGTGTGCTTCGCCCGCTTTTTGATGCCAACCTTCGCCGACAACCTTGCCGTCTTTGACGATGACGCAGCCGACGCGCGGATTCGGGGTGGTGGTATACAGCCCGCGCTCGGCAAGGCGTAGCGCCTGCGCCATGAACTCGTGATCGGCGGCGCTGAACACTTGAAAACTAGCGGCCGCGCCGCGGGGCCGGAAGCGAGACTTCGCGCACCAGATCGGAAAACGCGTCCACGTCTTCGAAATTGCGATAGACCGAGGCGAAGCGCACGTACGCCACCTTGTCGATCTTCTTCAGTTCCTGCATGACCATCTCGCCGATCTTTTCCGAGGGAATTTCGCGCTCGCCGAGCGTCAGCAACTTCTCTTCAATCCGTGCGACCGAGGCATCGACCGCCTCCACCGTTACCGGCCGTTTGCGCAATGCCAACCAGAGACTGGCGGAAAGTTTTTCGCGGTCGAACTCAACGCGCAGGCCGTTCTTTTTGACCACCTGCGGCAAGCGGATCTCTGCGCGCTCATAGGTCGAAAACCGCTTGTCGCAGGTCATGCAACGACGACGACGGCGAACGATGTCTCCGTCGTCGTTGATTCGCGTATCAGCGACCGTCGTTTCGGACGCGCCGCAGAACGGGCATTTCATTGCAGCTTAGGCACCGTAAACGGGGAACTTCTTGCAGAGTACGGAAACCTGCTTGCGCACGCGCTCAAGCACGGCTTCGTCGTTCGGTGCGTCGAGCACGTCTGCGATCAGGTGCGCGACTTCCTCGGCTTCGATCTCGGTGAAGCCGCGCGTCGTCATCGCCGGCGTGCCGATGCGGATGCCGGAGGTAACCATCGGCTTCTGCGGATCGTTCGGGATGCCGTTCTTGTTCACCGTGATGTGCGCACGGCCGAGCGCTGCTTCGGCTTCCTTGCCGGTGATGTTCTTGGCGCGCAGGTCGATCAGGAAGACGTGCGATTCGGTACGGCCCGAAACGATGCGCAGGCCGCGCTCTTCCGACAGCACGCGCGAGAGCACGCGGGCGTTGGCGACGACCTGTTCCTGGTAGGCGCGGAACTCGGGCGACGCAGCTTCCTTGAACGCGACGGCCTTGGCGGCGATCACATGCATCAGCGGGCCGCCTTGCAGGCCGGGGAAGATGGCGGAATTGATGGCCTTCTCGTGCTCGGCCTTCATCAGGATGACGCCGCCGCGCGGGCCGCGCAGCGTCTTGTGCGTCGTCGAGGTCACGACGTCGGCGAAAGGCACCGGATTCGGATAGCAACCGGCAGCGATCAGGCCGGCGTAGTGCGCCATGTCGACCCAGAAGATCGCGCCGACTTCCTTGGCGATCTTGGCGAAACGCTCGAAGTCGATACGCAGCGAGTAGGCCGAGGCGCCGGCGATGATGATCTTCGGCTTGTGCTCACGCGCCAGCGCTTCCATCTTCGGGTAATCGATCTCTTCCTTCTCGTTGAGACCGTAGGCGACGACGTTGAACCACTTGCCCGACATGTTCAGCGGCATGCCGTGCGTCAGGTGGCCGCCTTCCGACAGGCTCATGCCCATGATCGTATCGCCCGGCTTGGCGAAGGCCATCAGCACTGCCTGGTTGGCCTGCGAACCGGAGTTCGGCTGCACGTTCGCGCAGTCGGCGCCGAACAGTTTCTTTAGCCGGTCGATGGCAATCGACTCAGCCACATCGACGTGCTCGCAACCACCGTAGTAGCGCTTGCCCGGATAACCTTCGGCATACTTGTTGGTCAGTTGCGAGCCCTGCGCTTCCATGACCGCCTTGCTCACGTAGTTCTCGGAGGCGATCAGTTCGATGTGCTCTTCCTGACGATGATTTTCGCTTTCAATCGCCTTCCAGAGTTCCGGATCAACTTTAGCCAGGGTGTCTTTCGCTGAAAACATCGTTTGCCTCACAAGCCGTTGAAAAGAGGGCGATTATAGCATGCAGCCCAATAGCGGAATTTGGCCGGAACGCAAGTTATTCGCTCAGGTGAGCGACCTCGCCCCAGGACTCGATCGCCCACTGTTCGCCCTCGACGCGCACCCAGTTGATGCCGGCATTTCCGATCGGATAGTTGCGCGGCGCCTCGATCGGCAGGCCGGTAGCGATTCGATAAACAACATCGAGCACACCGCCATGCGTCACAACAACCAACGATTGTTCAGCATGACAACCAGCCAATTCGCGCACGCAGGCACGAATGCGCTCCTGATGCTGGCGGCGGCTCTCGCCGCCCTGCGGCACGTGGTCGGCGTCGCGGCGCTTCATGGCCAGACCTTCTTCGGGAAAGCGTTCGAGGATCTCGGCGATGACAAGCCCCTCGCAGCGGCCGAAACTGCGCTCGCGCAAACCGGCGAGAGGAACGACCGGCAAGCCGAGCGCCTCGGCGATCGGCTGCGCGGTCTGCCGCGCACGCAGCAAATCGCTGCTGTAGATCGCTGCGGCTTCCATGCCTGCGGCAAAGCGCCGACCCAAGGCCGCAGCTTGCGCCAGCCCGGTCGCGTTCAGGGGGATGTCGACGTGGCCCTGCATGCGCAGTTCGATATTCCAGTCCGTCTCACCGTGACGGGCAAAGCAGATTCGGGTCATGGCGTCGTTTGCGGCGCGTCGCTGGCCGCGCTCAGTTGCCGGCGACCTTCATCTGCTCGATGAGCAGCGAACCGACCTGCTTCGATCCGCGCACCAGCACGTCATTGCCGACCGCGGCGACGTGGCGGAACATGTCGCGCAGATTGCCGGCGATGGTGATTTCCTCGACCGCATGCACGATCTTTCCGTCCTCGACCCAGAAGCCGGCGGCGCCGCGCGAGTAGTCGCCGTTCACGTAATTGACGCCCTGGCCGAGCAGTTCGGTGACGACAAGGCCGCGGCCCATCTTCTTGAGCAGCGCTTCGAAGTTGTGACGGCCCGGTTTGACGACCAGGTTGTGGCAGCCGCCGGCGTTGCCGGTCGATTGCATGCCCAGCTTGCGCGCCGAATAGGCGCTCAGGAAGTAGCCGTTCAACACGCCGTCGACGACCACCTCGCGCTCGCGCGTCGCCACGCCGTCGCTGTCGAACGTGCTGCTCGACAGGCCGCCGGGCAGATGCGGCTGCTCGCTGATCTTCACGTTTTTCGAGAACACCGGCTTGCCCAGGCTATCCACCAAAAAAGTCGCCTTGCGGTAAAGGCTGCCGCCACTTACCGAGTGTACAAAGTTGCCGATCAGCGACGAAGCGAGCGGTGCCTCGAACAGCACCGGCACCTTGCAGGTCTTGATCTTGCGCGCACCCAGACGCGCCAACGCACGTCGTGCCGCGTAGTCGCCGATTTCCTCGGGCGTCGCGATATTGCGTGCGTCACGCGCCGTCGAATACCAGTCGTCGCGCTGCATGGTCTCGTCCTTGCCGGCGATCACCGAACACGCGAGGTAGTGGCGCGAGGTCGGGTAGCCGCCCATGAAGCCGAGGCTGTTGGCCGAGATGAAATGCCCCTCCTGAATCGAGACGGTCGCTCCTTCCGAGTTGGTCACTTCCGGGCTGACGGCAAACGCGGCCTGCTCGCAGCGCCGCGCCAGATCGACGCTCTCGTCGACAGAAACGGTCCACGGATGATAGAGATCGAGGTCGGCGAACGCCTGCTCACGCGTCGCCAGCAACTCCGGCCCGGGCAGGCCGGCGCACGGGTCGGGCGCGGTGAAGCGGGCGATGCTGAGCGCGGCCTCGACCGTCTCGCGCAACGCCGATGCGGAAAAATCCGACGTGCTCGCGTGCCCTTTCTGCTGCCCGAGATAGACCGTGATGCCGATCCCCTTGTCGCGGTTGTACTCGATCGTCTCGACCTCGTCGCAACGCACGGTGACCGATTGCCCGAAGCCTTCGGAGACGTCGACCTCGCAGTCGCTCGCACCGAGATGCTTCGCATGCGCGAGAACGTCCTGCGCCAATTGCTGCAAGGTCTCCAGCGGATGGCTGAAGCGCGATTCGGAGACCGGGGAAGGAGGAGTTCGCGACATGGGGTAACGATCGGTGCGTGGAAAGTCGTTATCATAGCAGTTCCCTTCCGGCCATCCCGGCCGCCCACCCCCAGCCCCGACGCCACCGATGACTACACCCGACGACGACCTCCCGCTCTCGAAAACAAAACGCAAGCAAGCCATGGAGGAATTGCAGGCGCTCGGCGAGGAGTTGGTCGCGCTCGCGGCCGACCAGGTCAAGCGCATCGATATCCCCGACGATCTGCGCAGCGCCGTCAGCGAAGCGCAACGCATGACACGGCACGACGAAGCCAGGCGCCGCCAGATGCAGTACATCGGCAAGCTGATGCGCAGCGTCGATGTCGAACCGATTTGCGCTGCGCTGGCGCTGGTGCGCGGCGAGTCGGCCGGCGAAACGGCCAAGCTGCACCGTCTGGAGCGCCTGCGCGCCGATTTTCTGGCCGACGAAAAGGCCGTGCACGAAATCGCGCAACGCTACCCCGGCGTCGACCTGCAGCACTTGCGCTCGCTGCGGCGCGCAGCGCTCAAGGAGCAGGAACAAAACAAGCCGCCGCGCAGCTACCGCGCGCTTTTCCAGCGGCTCAAGGAGTTGGAGAACGCGGTGGAGGCAGATCGCGGTGCCTCCACCCCGGAAAGCTCCGCGAACGAAGAGTAGCCCGCCACAGCCACCCATTTTCAAGTTCGCCCAGAGCGCGCAGCAAGTCGACTTCGCAGGCGTGCATGTTGGCATTCTGCCTGCGGCTGGAGGGCGTCTTCCAGTCCGGGCCGGCCTCGTCGGCGGCGTAAAGCTGCGCCGCCGCTTCCCAGAAGTGCTGTTCGGCGAGATCGAAGGTATCGGCGAGCCAGCCGCGCGCTTCCTTGATACCGGCCTTGTAGCGCGCTTCGGGTGATCACGAAGCGCGTGGCGCTGACCAAGTGGCGCGTGCACTTGTCGGCAAGCTTGTTTGTCGGGCTGGCCGCCTTGTCAGAGACGGGCTCTGCCGACGCGCTTGCCGCTCGCGTCAAACAGATGCAGATACTCCGGCAACACGGACAATCGTACTCGCTCGCCGGTTTCCAGGTTGCGCACGATGCCTTGCTGGCGCGCGGTCAGGGTTTCCTCGATGCCGTCGACCTGAACGTAAAGCAAGGTGGCATCGCCCAACTGCTCGACAAAAACGAGCATGGCGTCGATGCCCGGCGTTGAGGCATCGCCGATCACCAGATGCTCGGGGCGAATTCCCAGATGGCACTTGCCAGCGGCGAGCGGCAAGCCAACGGGAAGCGCGACTTTGCTGCCGGTGCCAAAGCGAATCTCCCCGTCAACGGCCAGCGCCTCGATCAGGTTCATCTTCGGCGATCCGATGAAGCCGGCGACAAACAGGTTGGCAGGCTGTTCATAAAGCTCAAGCGGCGCACCGACCTGTTCGATCCGGCCTTCGTTGAACACCGCGATGCGATCGCCGAGCGTCATGGCCTCCATCTGATCGTGCGTCACGTAAACCATCGTCGTACCCAACTCCTTGTGCAGCCGAGCGATCTCGATGCGCATCTGGACGCGCAGGGCGGCATCCAGGTTGGACAGCGGTTCGTCGAACAGGAAGACGCCGGGATTACGCACGATGGCCCGACCGATCGCCACGCGCTGGCGCTGTCCGCCAGACATCGCCGCCGGCTTTCGCTCCAGCAACGCCTCGAGCCGGAGAATGGCCGCAGCCTTATGCACCCGCGTCTTCACCTCGTTCTTGTTGACGCCGGCAAGCTTCAAAGCGAAGGCCATGTTGTCGAAAACGGTCATGTGCGGATACAGCGCATAGTTCTGGAAAACCATTGCCACACCGCGTTTCGACGCCGGCAGGAAATTGCAGCGGCGCTTCTCGATCTGCAGTTCGCCGCCGGAAATATCCTCGAGACCGGCGATCATGCGCAGCAAGGTCGATTTTCCACAGCCGGAGGGGCCGACGAAAACCATGAACTCGCCGTCCTTTACCGAAAGGTCGACGCCCTTGATCACCTCTGCCGCCGTGTCGTAACTCTTGCGAATCCTGATCAACTCAACGCTGGCCATCTCAGTTCTCCGTACAACGGGTAAATACGTCAAACGCCTTTGCCGCGAGCGTGACAGTGCCGGCCACAACCGCGCCATCGAGCGACGTCCATGCGCCGTCGGGCAGATTGACGCTGACCGGCTGCCACGAATGGTTCATCCACACCCGCCGATTGGCATCGCCGCAGCCCACCACACCAAGGGCTTGTTCTTCCAGCAAGGTCACGCCGGCGCCGGCAAAAATCTCGCGCAACAGCGCGGCTCGCGCGGAGTATTCATCATCGGTCCACGACGGCGAATGCTCGACCGGGAACCCGAACAGCCAGACCGCCCCTTCGCCGCGACGCGTGCGCCACAGGCAGGGACGACCGAGGTCATCGACGGCGTGGATTTCTGCATCGATAGTGTCGGCAATCAGCGGCGTACCGTGCCAGGCATTGATGGATGCCGGTAGCTGCATCGTCATGCCTGCCTTCAAGCGGCCGACGTCCCGGGTCAGCGTCATCGACTTCGGCGCGACTTCGGTCAAGCCAAAACGCATGCGCGGCTCAAGGCCGAAGAACCCCCGAAAATCCTGATGCCAGGTGCCGACGTGCACTTCATTGCTGCTGAAGTCGAAGCTCATCACGAAGGTGCCGCCGGCGTGCACCCATCGATCGATCTCGCGCCAGCTCGACGAGCGAAGCTTGTGGATCGCGCCGGCATGGATCGCGCGCAGATTGGCGGGGATGTCGAGGACGGCGGCGCTCCGGTTCTCGCGCGTATCGGCCGGCTCCATCAGCGTACCGATCGGCGCGCCGGCCAGCCGTGCCAGCGTGAACGCCTGCAGATGGCCGCGCTTCATGCCGTCGAGGTCATCCCATGAAAACGGGTAGCGGGTATTGAGAAACGACGGGATCAGATGCGCGACCTGCGCCAGCTGCGGATTCAGTCCGTCGAGCAACGGCAAGGCCGTGGCGAAGCGGTGAAAGGCCTGCGCCGCCGGCTTGGCGCGCCCATCCGTATCGTGCATGCCGAACTTGAGCTCAAACGGATGGTGGCTGTAGGGGAGATCGTCCGGCAGTGGAAAATCGAAGCTGCACCACCACAGCGCGCCGGTGGCACCGTTGGCCCAGCTCTCGTAGAGCACCGAGCTAACGAAGCCGCCGATTTCCTTTTCGCCGAAAACGGTATGCTGCGCGCCGAATTCCTCCATCAGCACCGGCTTGCCGTACATCGCCGCCATACGCACGTTCAGCCCGAACAGGAAGGTGTGACGCAGCGGATCGGTTTCGCTCGGATACATGTGCAGGCCAAGGAAGTCCTGCGGGTGGCCGGGTCGGAACCCGGTCGGCTCGCCCCACAGCGACCACACGCCGTCGCCGATCGAGATCGGGTGATCCGCATCGCCGGCACGCACCGCGGCATAAAGCCGCCTCGCCCAGGCGGTGACCGTGGCCAGCTCGCCAACGCCGGCGAACAGGGGCATCTCATTGCTGATGATGTGGCCGCGCAGCGCGGGACAGGCGGCGACCGTCGCGGCGATCGTCCGTACGTAGGACGCCTGGATGGACAGGAGTTCTTCATCAAAATAGAGGTGCGCCGGATCTTCCAGCCAGGCCGGCGGCCAGTTCTCGCCGCTCATGTGGCCGACGATGGGAGTCAGGAATACGCCGACCCCTGCGGACTGGCAAAGCGCCATGAAGCGTTCGAGGCGGGCCAGCATTTCGGGTTCAACACGGGTTTTGGTCGGCATGAAATCCGGCCAGAAACAGAAAGCGCGCACCGTCGTCATCCCCGAGGCGCGAATCAGCTCGAGTTCTTCGGCGATCTGCGCTTCGTCGAAGTCGCGCCACATGCGGGGGCCGGAAAGCCGCGGCCAGTAATTGCAGCCAAGTTCAAACGCCGACTCGCGGCGTGGATAGATGGAATCCATTATTTCTCCCAGAATTAATACGTAGCGAGCGTGGGCATTCAGCCCTTGAGGCCCGAGAAGGTCACGCCCTCGATGAAATAGCGCTGGGTGAACAGGAAGATCACCAGCAAAGGAATCGTGAAGACCGTGGCACAGGCGAGAATCAGGTTGACCTCGGAATCCTGTGCACTCTGGAACTGCTGCAAGGCCAGTGACAGAGGCCATTTGCTGTCGTCTGTGATGTAGATCAGCGGTCCGAGAAAGTCCTTCCAGGCATTCAGGAACTGGTTCAGGAAAACCACGACCAACGCCGGTCTGACCAGGGGGATGACCACGCGCAAGAACACACCGAACTCGCTGCAGCCGTCCATGCGCGCGGCGTCGAGCAGTTCATCCGGCAGCGTGCGTATGAACTGACGCATCAGGAAGATGAAGAAGGCGTTGCCGAAAAACGCCGGCAGGATCAGCGGCCACAGCGAATCGACCAGACCGGCGGCGCGGAAGACCAGAAAGGTCGGGATCATGGTGACCTGATAGGGCAGGAACATGGTCAGCATGACAACGCTGAACGCCACATCCCGCCCCTTCCATTTCAGCTTGGCGAAGCCATAAGCCACGATCGCCGACGAAAGGCAGGCACCGAGAGCAGAACCTACCGCGTAATACAGCGAATTCTTCAAGTAGCTCATGAAGGGAATCCGTGTAATCGCATCAAGGTAGTTTTCGAAGCGCGGCCGGTGCGGATACCAGGTTGGCGGTCGCTGAAAGAACTCGACGCTCTCCTTCAACGAACCGATCACCATCCAGTAGAGGGGCAGCACGAAGGCCGCCGTCACCAGCAGTGCGACCAGGAAGGGAAGAGCGGACCGCACGCGCTTACCCATTCGCAAGCGAGCCTCTTCGTCGGCGAGCGGAAGATCGGCCGTGTTTTCAGCTGCGCTCATAGACCACCCATTTGGCTGAGGTTTTGACAAGAATCACCGTAAATACCAGCACGACGATGAAGAGCATCCACGCCAGTGCTGACGCATAGCCCATGTTCATGAACCGGAACGCCTGCTGATAGAGGTACATCGGGTAGAACAGCAGCGAATCGCCCGGTGCGCCGGTTCCGCCCGACATGACGAACGGCTCCGTAAAGAACTGGAAGGAATAGATCACGTTGATGATCAGAATGTAGAGCACCACCGGCGAGATCATCGGCAAGGTGATGTGCCGGAATTTCTGGAAGGCGTTCGCACCATCGAGATCCGCCGCCTCGTACTGCGAGCGCGGCACATCCTGCAACGCGGCGAGCACCAGCAAGGTGTTACCGCCGACCCCCCATTGCATCATGATGACCATCGCCGCCTTCGACCAATCGACATCACCGAGCCATGCCGGGCCGTTGATCCCGACCAGACCGAGAATCGTGTTGAGCATGCCGCTGTCGGGCCGAAAGACCTCCATCCAGAGAATCGCGCTGGCGACGGTCGGCACCACCAGCGGAATGAACATCAATGCCCGCAACAGATGCTTCGCGGGCATCTTCTGGTTGTACAGGACGCCGAGCAGTACCGCGATGATGGCGCCACCGGGGGCGGCAAAGCACGTGTAGTACAGGGTATTGATCGTCCCGACGAGGACGTTCGAGTCGGAAAGGAGGTCGGAGTAATTCTTCAGGCCGACCCACTGCGGTGGCGACAACACACTGTATTTGGTGAAGGAAAAGTACAGCGAGGCGAAAAACGGGTAGGCCGTCAAGGCGATGAAGCCAAGCAGCCACGGCGAAATGAACGCCATGCCGATGGCGGTACGCGCAAGACTGCGCCCGCGAATTTCTTCGGAGGGGGTCATGAGAGCATGTCCGGGGAATAACACCAAGAAAAGACCGCAGCCAGCGGCCCTTGAGGCCAGAAATGCGCCTCGAGGGCCCGGGGCGATTGGGCGTCTAGAAGCGTCCCTGCGCGATGGCGGTATCGACCGATTTGGCTACCGCTTCGAGCATCGGTGCGGGCTCGATCTGTCCGGCGGTGAGCTTGTTGAACCCGCTCTCCAGTTCACGGCGAATAACCAGCATCGGATCGACTGCCGGCAAGCCGAAGTTGCCGCTGCTTGACGCCATCTTGACGCTCAAGGCCATCGCCGCATTGTCGGTGGTCGATTGCAGCGCGAGACCTTCGCGCAATGGCGTGACATTGAATACGGCCCCGGCGACCTTGGCACTGCGTTCCGGCTGGCTGAACCAGGTGACGAACTTCATGGCGGCCTCGGGCGCCTTCGCGCCGCGTGGAATCATCCACGTGTTGCCATCCACAAAGGAACTACCATACGTGGCGTTGCCGGCGACCGGAACCGGCGCCACCGTGTATTTCATCGTCGGGTTGTACTTCCTGATGAAGTTGGCATGCCAGCCCCCATTGATTTGCATCGACACCACGCCGCCGACAAACGGATCAGACCCGGAAGACTGCAATGCCTTGCCGAAACTGGCGGTGAAACGGCTCACGTTGTTCGTGCCGTATTTCGTCAATACTCCGGCAAACCAGTCGGCCACGACGGCGGTTCCGTCGTTCCTGATCGCCGGCTTGCCGGCCGCCGCATCCCACAGCGAACCGCCCATGTAGCCAGTCAGTATCTCTGCCTTGCCTTGCCCAAGCCACGGGATGAAACCCATCTGCAGAATCTTGCCGTCGGCTTCGCGCTTGGTCATCTTGTCTGACCACGCGTTTAGCTCGTCCAGGGTCTTCGGCGGATTCTGCAGGTCAAGCCCCGCAGCGACGGCGTGGTCGTTGTTGATGTAGAGCATGCGGGCGTTGATCATCTCGGGCACGCCGTAGACCTTGCCGCCATACATTATCGAGCCGAAGGCAGCGGCGTTGAACGCCGAAGGGTTCAGGCCGGTTTTGGCCATTAATTCATCGAGCGGCATGATCGCGTTGTTTTTGGCCAATCCCGCGATCGTGTCGTTCCCCCAGTACAGGATCAGATCGGGCGGCATTCCACTGGCGACTGCGGTCATGAAGCGACCGGCGCCACCGCCGTCGAGGCCGGCACCCGCCACCATCGTCGGCCTGACCTCGATTTCATCCTGCGTACCGTTGAATTCCTTCGCGGCGTTGAAGATCGCGTCGCCGTCGGGCCCGCCCCAAGGGACCCAGACGGTGACCGTCGTTTTGGCAAACGCGCCAGCCGACAAGAGCGCGAAGAGCACAGCTGCGTACTTTGATTTTCTCATTTATTCGACTCCTTCCCGTGGATGTTGATCTCTGATTCAGCGTTTAGCACACGTTGTTGCGTAAACACAGACAACTTTAGCGAACAAATATTGTTCACGTCAACATTTTGTTTTTTGCTCAACATTTCCTCGTCATCGCTATAATGGAGGCTGTCAAATAACCACTCCCGTTTGATCGCAATGAACAGCCCCAACGTAACGATTCGCGATATCGCCCGTATCGCCGGCGTCTCCCCCGGAACCGTGTCGCGCGCCTTCAAGAGCCAGCAGGGAATGTCCGAGGAGACGCGAACTCGCGTTTTTGAAATCGCCGACCAACTCGGCTATAACCGCGACAATCTGCGCGTCCGGCGCCTGCGGCGGATTCTGTTTCTGCTGCACAAGCAGCATTCGAGTGCTCACTCGAACCTGTTCTATTCGCCGGTCCTGCATGGTGTGGAAGACGCCTGCGCCGAAGCCGGCATAGCGCTTTCCTTCGCTTCCGCGGGTATCGACCAGAACGTGGCCGATCTGGTGCGCATCCACGAACCGGACGCGATCATCTGCGCCGGCTATTTCGAGGCAGAAGTGCTGCAGGCAGTCATTCAGTGCGGGTTGCCGTTGGTCATGGTCGATCACTTTGCCGCCAACGTGGCAACCATCAACGACGACAACGTTGCCGGAGCCTATGCGGCGGTTCAGCATCTTCTGGAACGCGGCTACAAGCGCATCGCTTTCATCTCGGGGCCGGTCAGCCACTACTCGATACACCTGCGCGAGCGCGGTTATCGCAAGGCGCTGTTCGATGCTGGCGTCCTCGCCGACCCGGACTACGTAACCTATTACCGGGACGGGCTTGACCAGGCGGAAGCATCGGCCCTGTGTGCGGATCAGCTTCTGGATCTGCCGAACCCACCCGATGCCATCTTTGCCTTCAACGATCTGACCGCCCTTGTCGCGCTCGGACGCTGTCAGCGCAGGGGATTGCGTGTTCCCGAGGACATCGGGATCTGCGGCTACGACGACATCGCATCGGCCGCGACGGCGCACCCATCGCTGACCACGGTGGCCGTGGAAAAAGAAGCCTTGGGACGCGAAGCGGTGACGTGGCTGCTCGATGCAACGGGTACAACGCTGAAGAGCGTGCACCCGGTCCGCCTCGTCATCAGAGAAAGTTCATTGGGGCCGCAAGCGCGATAGGTCGGCACGGTCCCGGCCTGGGTACCGTGCAGACAGGCGATCCAGATCCCGTACTCAACGGAGTATGGCTCTCGGCCTGCGGGAAATTGATCATGGCGCCTGTATTCGCCGATCTTCAGGCAATACAGGAATAGCCAAGGCGTTCGAAAGAACCGCAGCCCTCAGTCCAGAACGCTCTCGCGGTAGCGCCCGATCTCGTAGTTACTGCCCGATTCCTCGAGATCGATCGGCGTCAGCAGGTAGCGCCGGCCTTCGTTGATGAATTCGAGCGACTCGCGCAGGTCGAAGGTGAGGCTCGGCAAGACCAGGCGCGTTTCGCCCTTCACCTCGCCTTCGCACAGCCAGATGCCGGGAATCGCACCGGTCGCCGAGAAACCGGAGGTGCGCGGCCAGAGTTCGATGCTCTTCGCCCGTTTGGAAAGCGCCTTGATGCCGACGCTGGCGCGCGAATCCGATTCCTTGTGGTAGCGGCGGACGACGCCGAGCACCCAGTTCTCGCCGCCTTCGGGCTGCATGCAAAGGAGCGCACCGATCTTCACCCAATCGCCGCTCTGCGCGTCGATGCCGGCGCCGAAGCCACTTAGACTGACGTTCTCTACCACCCAGCTCTCCGCCGCGCGCTCCTTGCCCAGACGCGCCACATCGCCGGCGAGCACGGTGAAGCAGTCATCGAAGCCCTGCAGCACGGAGATGCGCGTCTTCACCGCGTGGCGCTGGAACTCGCGCTGCGGCGGCTCGTTCGCCCAATACGTCGCCAGATGCCGCAAGACCGGCAGCAGGACCTTGGCCGGGTATTCGCCGCCGAGATTGAGGTTGGCCGGAACACCGCCGCGCTCGACGCTGCGGATCAGTTCGTTCAGCGCCTGTGGCGCCGTGCCCGGCGAGAAGAAGCGCAGGCTTGCAGACATCTGGCCGGGATTACGTGCGAGGCGGACGGGCGGCGTTCCAACGGCCGCATCGACCCAATACACGCTGTCCGGCTGGCACGTGGCGGTGAAAACAAAACCCGGCAGAAAATGCGCGATCAGCCGGTCGGCCAGCTCGATCTCCAGCGGCAACAGGCTGTCCATCGACGACGAATGCACGATCAACGCCTGCAGGTACTGCTGCGTGACGTTGGTCATCCCGGACAGCGACGGGTAGAGCGGCACCGGTTTCGTCGCGAAGCCCGCTTCTTCGGCGGCAAGATATTGCTGGCCCAGCCCGCGCCAGAGATCTTCGCCGATCGGCCCGTAGCGGTATTCGACCCATTTGAGCTGTGTCGCACGCGCCGCCATCAGGCGTGTCGCGAGCAGAGGCAAGGAATTCCTGAGCGCTTCGCTGCCCTTGTCCTTGGGACTCTGCCGTGCGCGTTCGGCACAGCGCGCGTAAAGGATCGAAACCTCGCCCCAGTAGTTGTAGCACATGCCCGAAAGGCGCCGCTCCTCGTTCTTGGACAGCCTCGGCGAATGCAGGTAGTCACGCGAAAGGCGGCGGATGAAGGGCTGCGCCGCTTCGTCGAGTTGCCGGACGACGTCGAACAAATGGTCGATGCGAAAATCGTTCGCGACCATCAGCGATTCATACCAGCCGTAAACCTCGTCGACGGCGCGGAATGAATTATCGAGCGGCAACTCGGCGATGACTCGCTTGAGTTCCCTGGGATCACCCAGAGGATGATCCGGGCGCGACGAGAAGAGGTTCAGGATCATGACGCCCCAGCTTTTCCCCGGCCAGCGGGATGAATGAAGGTATCCCGATAGTATAAGACCGGCGACCGATGCCGCAAGTCACCCCCATGGAAGCCAGCCGCACCGGAAAGTCTGCCGCGGCAATCATCGTCGACGCCGACCGCGAACATCCCCTGAGGCCCGGCCTTCCTCGCCCCGATCGCCGAACGCGTGCGGCGCGAGGCCGAACTGCCCGTCGCCTCGTCGTGGGGAATCGAAAATCCGGTGACCGCCGACCGCGTCGTCGCCGAGAACCAGATGGATCTCGTCATGGTCGGCCGCAAGCATCTCGCCAACCCGTACTGGCCGTACCAGACCGCGCTGGAACTGGGAGAGGAAAAGCCGTCGTGGGTACTGCCCGCCCCGTACGCCCACTGGTTGCAACGCTACCAGCCAAGCTGACGTGCGCTGACGGCCGGCGCACGAGCCCAGGCCGTCAGCTGCAATCTAGACCGCGATCGGCGCGGCGATCGACGGGTGCGGGTCGTAGCCGACGATCTCGAAGTCCTCGAACGCATAGTCGTAGACCGAACCGGGCCGCCGTTTGATGACGAGTTGCGGCGACGCGCGGACCTCGCGCGCGAGCTGCGTCTGGATCTGCGCCATGTGGTTCGAATAGGCGTGCAGGTCGCCGATGCTGACGACGATCTCGTGCGCCACGAGGTCGCACTGCTGCGCCAGCATGTGCGTCAGCAAGGCGAGCGACGCGATGTTGTAGGGCAAGCCGAGGAAGCTGTCCGAACTGCGGATGTAGAGCTGGGCCGAGAGTCGCCCGTTGGCGACGTAGAACTGATACAGCAAGTGGCAGGGCGGCAAGGCCATGCGCCCCCGGCGCGCGTTCTCCTGCGGGCTCTGCGACTCGTCCGGCAGATATTCCGGATTCCAGCCGTGGAACAGGATGCGGCGGCTGTTCGGGTTGTTGCGCAAGGTATCGACGACGTAGTCGATCTGGTTGATCGTCCCGCCGTCCCTGGTCGGCCACGCCGTCCACTGCTTTCCGTAGACCGGACCGAGCTCGCCCTCCTCGGTCGCCCACTCGTTCCAGATCGATACCCCGTGCTCGTTCAGCCAGCGGACGTTGGTGTTGCCGCTGAGGAACCAGATCAGCTCGTTGGCGATGCTCTTGAAGTGGAGCTTCTTCGTCGTCAGCAGCGGGAAACCTTGCGTCAGGTCATGACGAATCTGCCGGCCGAAGACGGAGGTCGTTCCCGTCCCCGTGCGGTCACCCTTGACGACGCCGTTGGCGAGAATGTCTCTGAGGAGGTCGTGATACTGCTTCATGTCTTAAAATCCGTTCGTTTGACGTCGGGCGTCAGTATAAGGCCCGCCACGGGCAACCTTAAGATCGAGAGCACAACACGATGATTTCACTGATTGCCGCCGTCGCCCAAAACAGGGCGCTCGGAAAGGACGGCCAGCTGCTCTGGCACCTGCCGGAAGACATGCGTTACTTCCGCGAAACCACGCGCGGAAAGCCGGTGATCATGGGGCGCAAGACCTGGGAATCGCTGCCTGACGTTTTCCGTCCACTACCCGGCCGGCGCAACATCGTGATCAGCCGCAACCCGGCGTACGACGCGCCCGGCGCGACGCTCGCCGGGTCGCTCGAAGAGGCCGTGCGGCTGGCGCAGGACGACGCGGAAGTCTTCGTCATCGGCGGCGCCGAGATCTATCGGCAGGCGCTGCCGCTGGCGCAGCGGCTCTACCTGACCGAGGTGGCGCGCGACTTCGACGCCGACGCGTTCTTCCCCGAATTCAGCGCCAGCGACTGGACCGAAATCTCGCGCTCGACAGCGAAGAACGGCGCCGGCCTCGACTTCACCTTCGCCGTCTATCAGCGCATCTGATCGGCCTAGCGCACGCAGTCCACGTAATACACCGGCTTGCCGTCGACGACTTCCTTGACCAGACCGTGGATGTCGGTCTCAAAGCCGGGGAACTGCTCGTTGAAATCGCGCGCGAACTTGAGGTAGCGCACGATCGTCTTGTTGAAGCGCTCGCCCGGGATGAGCAGCGGAATGCCCGGCGGATACGGCGTGAGCAGGATGCTGGTGATGCGCCCTTCAAGTTCGTCGATCGGCACGCGGTCGATCTCGCGATGCGCCATCCTGGCGAAGGCGTCGGTCGGCTTCATCGCCGGCTCCATGTTCGACAGATACATTTCAGTCGTCAGGCGCGCCACGTCGTTCAGCGCGTACACGCCGTGGATCAGGTGACAGAGATCCTTCAGTCCGACACGCTCGTAGACCGGATTCTTGGCGACGAAGTCGGGCAGCACCTTCCACAGCGGCTGGTTCTTGTCGTAATCGTCCTTGAACTGCTGCAGCTCGGTGACCATCGTGTTCCAGCGACCCTTGGTGATGCCGATGGTGAACATGATGAAGAACGAATAAAGGCCGCACTTCTCGACGATGACGCCGTGCTCGGCGAGGTACTTGGTAACGATCGCCGCCGGGATGCCGAAGTTCTCGGCGAAGTCGCCGTCCACATCAAGCCCCGGCGTGATGATCGTCGCCTTGATCGGGTCGAGCATGTTGAAACCGTCGGACAGCTGGCCGAAGCCGTGCCAGCGTTCGCCGGGCTTGAGCATCCAGGCGTCGCGCTCCTCGATGCCCTCTTCGGACAAATCGTCCGGTCCCCAGACCTTGAACCACCAGTCGGTGCCCCACTCCTCATCGACCTTGCGCATGGCGCGGCGGAAGTCGAGCGCCTCGGCGATCGACTCCTCGACCAGCGCCGTGCCGGCCGGCGCCTCCATCATCGCGGCGGCGACGTCGCACGAGGCGATGATCGCGTACTGCGGCGACGTCGAGGTGTGCATCAGATAGGCCTCGTTGAACACGCTGCGGTCGAGTTCGCGCCCTTCCGAGTTCTGCACGAGGATCTGCGACGCCTGAGAAAGGCCGGCGAGCAGCTTGTGCGTCGATTGCGTCGAGAAGACCATCGACTCCTTGCAGCGCGGCCGGTCGGCGCCGATCGCGTGGTAATCGCCATAGAAGTCGTGGAAGGCCGCGTGCGGCAGCCAGGCTTCGTCAAAGTGCAGCGTGTCGATCCGACCGTCGAGCATCTCCTTGATTTCCTCGACGTTGTAGAGGATGCCGTCGTAGGTTGATTGCGTGATCGTCAGCACGCGCGGCTTGGCCTGCACGTCACTGGCAAACGGATGCGCGGCGATCTTCTTCTGGATGTTCTCCCAGCGGAATTCTTCCTTGGGAATCGGCCCGATGATCCCGAAGTGGTTGCGCGTCGGCATCAGGAACACGGGAATCGCGCCGGTCATGATGATCGAGTGCAGGATCGACTTGTGGCAGTTGCGGTCGACCACCACCACGTCGCCCGGCGCCACGGTCGAGTTCCAGACGATCTTGTTCGACGTCGACGTGCCGTTGGTGACGAAGAACAGATGGTCGGCGTTGAAGATGCGCGCCGCGTTGCGTTCGGACGCCGCGACCGGCCCGGTGTGGTCGAGCAGCTGGCCGAGTTCCTCGACCGCGTTGCAGACGTCGGCGCGCAGCATGTTCTCGCCGAAGAACTGATGGAACATCTGACCGACCGGCGACTTGAGGAAGGCGACGCCGCCCGAGTGGCCGGGACAGTGCCACGAGTACGAGCCGTCGGCCGCGTAGTGCGTCAGCGCACGGAAGAACGGCGGCGGCACGCTCTTCAGATAAGTCCTCGCCTCGCGCACGACGTAGCGGCCGATGAACTCGGGCGTGTCCTCGAACATGTGGATGAAGCCGTGCAGCTCGCGCAACACGTCGTTCGGGATGTGGCGCGAGGTGCGCGTCTCGCCGTGCAGGAAAATCGGGATGTTCTCGTTGCGGCAGCGGATTTCCTGTACGAAGGCGCGCAGCTCGGCGATCGTTTTCTCGGCTTCATCGCCGGAGAACTCTTCGTCGTCGATCGACAGAATGAACGCCGACGCCCGGCTCTGCTGTTGCGCGAACGACGACAGGTCGCCGTAGCTGGTGACGCCGATGACCTCGAAGCCTTCGACTTCGATCGCCTTGGCCAGCGCGCGAATGCCGAGACCCGAGGCGTTCTCCGAACGGAAGTCCTCGTCGATGATGATGACCGGGAAATTGAAACGCATGGCCGACTCCAGAAAACAGTGATCAAGGCACCAAAAGCACGAAAGCACACTAGAGAATAGTGTGCTTTCGCGGCAATTCTTGCGGCGCCGTGTTGCTTGGTGATGAAAGGGTTGGACTAGATTTTCGGCAGCGTCACGCCGACCTGCCCCTGGTACTTGCCGCCGCGATCCTTGTACGACGTCTCGCAGATTTCGTCGGCTTCGAAGAACAGCACCTGCGCGCAGCCTTCGTTGGCGTAGATCTTCGCCGGCAACGGCGTCGTGTTGGAAAACTCGAGCGTCACATAGCCTTCCCATTCAGGTTCGAACGGCGTCACGTTCACGATGATGCCGCAACGCGCATAGGTGCTCTTGCCCAGGCAGACCGTCATCACGCTGCGCGGAATGCGGAAGTACTCGACGGTGCGCGCCAGCGCGAAGGAGTTCGGCGGGATGATGCAGTAGTCACCGGAGACCTCGACGAAGGAGTTCGGATCGAAGTTCTTCGGGTCGACGATCGTCGAGTTGAGGTTGGTGAACAGCTTGAATTCGTTCGAGCAGCGGATGTCGTAGCCGTAGCTCGACGTGCCGTAGGAAACGATCTTCTGACCATCGAGGTAGCGCACCTGCCCCGGCTCGAACGGCTCGATCATGCCGTGCTCTTCCGCCATGCGGCGGATCCATTTGTCGGATTTGATGGACATGTAAAAACCCCGGAGACCGTAAAAATAAAAGTGCGCTATTTTACGGGTTCCGGGGCCGAATGTGCATGCGTTATCGCCTTGTTAATTCAGGCGAAAAAGCACCCTCGCGATCGCCTTCCGCCGTGCGCAAATCGCGAATGCCGCGTAGGGTGTGCAACGCAACGCGTTGCGCACCGTTCCGGCAACTTGTCCGCGTGCGCAAATCAAGATTTGCGCACTCTACGCATCTAACTACAGCGTCCCCGTAGCCCCCCCCCACAAGGCCCGCCAGCGCATGCACAGTTCCTGTGCCACCCATACGCGGCGAGTCTCGCTGCCGCATCCCAAATCGCTTAGTGGCCAGACCAAGTCCCCGGGGTTGGGTGCGGGACCGTACAATCAATTGCATTCGCGGATAGGCGTCTTGGTGTGAAGAGCTAAGGAAACGCTGAACAAATCATTTCATCCGGAATCGAGAGGTGAGTGAGGCTGATTTGATTGGAAAACAAGCTGATTTTTCTGACAAATACCTGTTTTTGCGGGGTATTTTTCTCATTTTCCGTTT
>NZ_JAGOIT010000102.1:3383-10640 GCF_017995515.1 Propionivibrio sp. | reverse complement strand
TTCTCCTACGCCTGCCCGCACTGCAGCGACCTCAACCCGCTGGTCAGGAAATGGGCGGCGAAGCTGCCCGCCGACGTCGCCTTCAAGCGCGTTCCGGTCAGCTTCAACAGCCCGTTCTATCAGCTGATGGCCAAGCTGTTCTACACGCTGGACGCGATCGGCGAGATGGAAAGACTCGACGCGGCGGCGTTCGACGCCATCCACGTCAAGGGCCTGAAACTGATCGACGAGAAGAGCGTCCAGGAGTGGGCCGTCTCGCAAGGCGTCGATGCCAAGAAGTTCAGCGATGCCTTCAAGTCGTTCTCCACTGACAGCAACGTCAAGCGCACCGACCAGCTCTCGCGTGCGGCCAAGATCCCCGGCGTTCCGGCACTGGTCGTCGACGGCCGCTATCTCGTCGTCGGCAAGAACGTCAAGAACCACGACGAATTGCTGGCGTTGACCGAGAAAGTGATCGATAAAGCGCGTACAGAGCGCGCCGCGAAGAAGTAACGCTTCAGCCAAGCTGCTGACGTGTCCGGAGTCTTCATCACCGGCGCCTCGTCGGGCATCGGCAATGCGCTGGCCACGCACTACGCGAAACAGGGGGTTGTTCTTGGGCTCGCCGCGCGACGCGGCGAGCAACTCCGGACGCTGGCCGCATCGCTGGAAGCCCTCGGCGCGGCACATGTTTCCTGCTATCCGCTCGACGTCGGCGACGCCGACGCTCTGCGCGCGGCGGCGGAAGACTTCGTCGCACGTCATGGCGCGCCCGACATCGTCATCGCCAACGCCGGCGTCTCGTCTGGCACGCTGACTGAGTGCGCCGAGGATCTCGCCGTCATCCGGCGCATCTTCGAGATCAACGTCCTCGGCATGGCCGCGACCTTCTCGCCGTTCATCGCCGCGATGCGCGAAGCGGCGAAAACCGGCAAGGGCGGCCGCCTGGTCGGCATCGCCTCGGTCGCCGGCATTCGCGGCCTGCCCGGCGCCGAAGCCTACAGCGCGTCGAAATCAGCGGTGATCACTTATCTTGAAAGTCTGCGCCTGGAGATGCGTGCCTCCGGCATCAAGGTCGTCACCATCGCGCCCGGCTACATCGCCACGCCGATGACGGCGATCAACCCCTACCGCATGCCCTTCCTGCTGCAACCCGAAGAAGCAGCGCGCCGCTTCGCCCGCGCCATCGAACGCGGCTGCAGCTACACGGTCATTCCGTGGCAGATGGGCGTCGTCGCCAAACTGCTGCGCCTGCTACCGAACGGGCTCTACGACCGCCTGTTCGCCAACGCGCCGCGCAAGCCGAAGGTGCTCTGATCAGCGCTTGGCCTCTCCGGCGAGGCGCGCCTGGCAGAAAGCAACGAAGTCGTCGGCCGGCATCGGCCGGGCGTGGAAGTAGCCCTGCGCCTCGTCGCAATGGAAGAGGCGCAGGTGGTCGAGAACGTCCTGCGTCTCGACGCCTTCGGCCACCGTCCTTAACCCCAGGCTGCGCGCCATCTGGATGATGGCGCGGACGATCGCCGCGTCCTCGGGGTCGGTCGCCAGGTCCCGGATGAATGATTGGTCGATCTTCAGTTTGTCGACCTCGAAGCGCTTGAGATACGAGAGGCTAGAATAACCGGTCCCGAAGTCGTCGATCGACAGGCGAACGCCCATGATCTTGAGCCGTTTGACCGTCGCCAGGACGTTCTCGGTATCGCCGATCAGGATCGACTCGGTCAATTCGAGTTCCAGCATGTGCGGCTCGATGCCCGACGCCTCGATCGCCGCGGCGACCGACTTCTCGATGTCGCCACGCTTGAACTGCAGGGCCGAGAGATTGACCGCCACGCGCGGCTCGGAGAAGCCGAGCGCCATCCAGCGCGCGGCCTCGCGGCACGCTTCGCGGATGACCCAGTCGCCGATCTCGACGATGAGTCCGGTCTCCTCGGCAACGGGGATGAAGCGTGCCGGAGAAACCAGTCCGAGGTCAGGATGATTCCAGCGGATCAACGCCTCCGCACCCACCATCCGGCCACTGGAAATTTCGATCTGCGGCTGGTAGTAGAGCGCGAACTGGCCGGCCTCCAGCCCGCGGCGCAAGCCGGCATGCAGCGTCACCTGTTCGATCACCGCATCGTTCATTTCCTCGTTGAAGAAGCGGTAACTGTTGCGCCCCGCATCCTTGGCCCGATACATCGCCGTATCCGCCTTGCGCAAGAGCGTGCCGAAATCGGCGCCGTCTTCCGGATACATCGTCACGCCGACCGAGACGGACATCACCATCTCGGCGTTGTCGATACGAAACGGTTCGCGGAAGCTCTCCTGCAATTCGCCGAGGAAGGTGACCACCGCATCCGGCTCGGCAAGGTTGGTCAGCAACAGCAGGTATTCGTCGCCGCCCTGGCGACAGACCGTATCGGTGCCGCGCAGCTTGCCGCGCAGACGTTGCGCGACGGCGACGAGCATGCGGTTGCCGGCGTCGTGCCCAAGGAAGTCGTTGACCGCCTTGAAACGATCAATATCGAGCACCATCAACGCGACCTTGGTGCCCATGCGGTTGGAAAAGGCAATCGCCTGTTGCAGGCGGTCCTGCATCAGCAGTTGATTCGGCAGGCCGGTCAGCGCGTCGTGATAGGAGAGGTAGCTGGCCCGTTCTTCGGCCAGTTTGCGCTCGGTCACGTCGGTAAAGATCCAGATGCTGCTCTCGCGTGGATAGCGCGGATCGACCGCGCTCCCGGTCAGTTCGCACCAGAACGAACTGCCGTCGGCGTGCGCCACCATCAGCGTCGCCGTATAGCTCTCACCGCTGGACAGGCTGCGGTACGCCTCCTCGCCGAACGCGGCAAAGGCATCTTCCGTACCGAACAACACGCGCGTCGACTGACCCGGCAGCGCCGCCGAAGAATAGCCAAAGATCGCCGCGAATCGCCGGTTGCACGAAACGATCTGGCTTTGGCGCACCATGATGATGCCGACCAGCGCGTTCTCCAGCAGCGCCTCCTTTTCCGCGAGCAGCGCCGTCACCATCTGGTGATTGCGTCGCTGCTCGGTGATGTCGCGGCCGACCATCACCCCGAACGGCCGCCCGTCGACCACCGCGACGCGATACGAAAAATCGAGCCACAACGATTCGTCCGCACACCCCGGCGGCGAGAATTCGACCACCGCCGAATGCCCGGGCATCGAGTTTCCGGCCAGGCATTCGCTCATCTCCCGACGCAGAACGTCGAGGACGTCCTGCGCATCGCCCAGACCGAGTTCGGCGAACGGCTGGCCGATCAGGTTCGCCGCCGGCTCGCCGAGCAATCGCCCGAGTGCGGCATTGGCGTCGGTCACCGTGCCGTCCGGCAGGGCGACGAGGATCACGAAGTCGGTCGTCTGGTCGAGCAGCGTGTGGAAACGCTCCAGTCGCTCGACGTTCTGGCGCAACTGCGGGTAGTAGCTCTTGTGGAACGAGCGCTCGCCAAGGCCGACGATGCCGGCGCGCTTGGCCTCCCAGTCTTTGATTTCAGATGGCTTCGCCATAGATCGCCTGAACGTCGGCCACGGTGGCGAAGCGCGGGTTGGTGACAATGCATGCATCCTCGATCGCGTGCCCTGCAAGATCGGGAATGTCCGCCGAACGTACGCCGCGCGACGCGAGGCTGTCACGGATGCCGATCCGGGTACGCAGCGCCGCCAGCGCCTCGGTGATCCGCTTTGCCTGTTCGCGCTTGCTCATGCCGCGCATGTCGATCCCGATCGCCTCGCCGATCTGCGCGTAGCGACTGGGTGCCTCGCTGATGTTGAAGCGCACCACGTGTTCGAGCAGGAGCGCATTGCACTCGCCGTGCGGCAGGTCGAGATAGCCGCCGAGCGAGTGCGCGAGCGCATGCACTGCGCCCAGACTCGCGTTCGAGAAAGCCAGACCGGCCTGCAGGCTGGCGAGCAGCATGTTCTCGCGCGCCGTCAGGTCGTGCGGCACCGCGACCGCCTGTTCGATGTTCTGCCAGACGAGCTTGATCGCCGCCAGCGCATGCACGTCGACGACCGGCGAACTGGCCGTCGAGACGAAGGCCTCGACCGCATGCGTCAGTGCGTCGATACCGGTGCAGGCCGTCAGGTAACGGTCCATGGTCAGCGTGCATTCCGGGTCGACGAGCGCCGCATCTGGCACGACCGTCTTGCTGATGATCGCCATCTTGTAGCGTTTCAGTGAGTTCACGACAATGCAGAACTGCGAAATATCTGCCGCCGTACCCGCCGTCGTCGGGATACAGATGAGCGGCGGCCCGGGCATTTCGACCTGGTCGGCACCCTCCATCGCACCAATGTCGCAGCCGTTGGCATGCACAATCCCGATCGCCTTGGCGCAATCGATGGCGCTACCGCCACCGACCGCGACGATCACATCGCAGTGCTCGCGCGCGAACAACGCCGCCCCGGCCATCACCTCGTGGTCCTTTGGATTGGGCGAAACATCCTTGAACAGCACCGATTCGATGCCGGCTTCCGTCAGTGAGTCGCGCACATCCTGCGTCCAGCCAGCCGCGATCACGCCCGGGTCGCTGACCAGGAAGACGCGCCGCGCCATCATGTTGCGCGCGTAGAAAGCAACGCGTTTGCGCGCGCCAACACCGAAGATGAACTCCGGTGCGACGAACTTCCGCATCTCGTAAAGCGCCATTGCATCCCCCCGATTTGAGCCGCGCACGACCGCCGCCGACGGCACGCCAAGAAGCCGATCTCTCAATTCATCATACCCAACCGCGCGGCAAAATCCAGCCAGGACCCACGTCCGGAGCTCGCCGCGCACCGGTGAAAATTGATGAATATCATGCGGTCCGGGCGCCTGCTCGGTATACTTGCCGCTTCGAATTTCGAGAATTCCCATGCGGCAACAGAAACTACCCGAACTCGTCTGCCCGGCCGGCAGCCTGCCGGCGCTCAAGGCGGCGATCGACAACGGGGCCGACACCGTCTATTTCGGCTACAAGAACGACACCAACGCACGCAACTTCGCCGGCCTCAACTTCGACCAGAAGGCGATGGTCGAGGGCATCCAGTACGCGCACGCGCGCGGCAAGCACGTGCTGATGGCGATCAACACCTTCCCGCAACCCGGCCGCGAGGCCGACTGGCATCGCGCCGTCGATGGTGCCGCCGATCTCGGCGTCGACGCGGTGATCCTCGCCGACGTCGGCCTGCTCGATTACGCCAGCAAGCGCCACCCGAACCTGCGCCTGCACCTCTCGGTGCAAGGCTCGGCGACCAGCTACGAGGCGGTCAACTTCGCCCATCGCGAGTTCGGCGTGCGCCGCGCCGTGCTGCCGCGCGTGCTGACGCTGGCGCAGGTCGAGCTGGTGATCAGGAACACGCCGGTCGAGATCGAGGTCTTCGGCTTCGGCAGCCTGTGCGTGATGAACGAGGGCCGCTGCTGGCTTTCTTCCTACGCCACCGGCGAATCGCCGAACACCGTCGGCGCCTGCTCGCCGGCCAAGTACGTGAAATGGGACAAGGCGCCCGGGCGCATGGACACGCGCCTGAACGGCATCCTGATCGACCGCTACAAGGACGACGAACCGGCCGGCTATCCGACGCTGTGCAAGGGCCGCTTCGAGGTCAATGGCGAGACCTACTACGCGATGGAAGAGCCGACCAGCCTGAACGTGCTCGAGATCCTGCCGGAGATCGTCAAGATCGGCGTCTCGGCGATCAAGGTCGAAGGCCGCCAGCGCAGCCCGACCTACGTCGCGCAGGTCACCCGCACGCTACGCGCCGCACTCGACGACTTCGGCCGCGCCGGCGACCAGTTCAAGGTCAAACCGGCCTGGCAGGCCGAGCTCGGCAAGGTCTCGGAAGGTGTCCAAGCGACCTTGGGCGCTTACAACCGTCCGTGGCGATGAAATCCTTAACCGCTTTCAACGCGGAGGGCGCAGAGGCGCAGAGAACGCAGAGGAAAAATCTCCGTTCTTGTTCTTTCTCCGCGCCCTCTGCGTCTCTGCGATCTCTGCGTTGAAAGAGTTTTACCAATGAAACTAGCTCTAGGCCCCCTGCTCTATTTCTGGCCGAAACAGGAAGTGCTCGAGTTCTACGCCGAGATGGCGCAGATCGAGGCGCTCGACATCATTTACGTCGGCGAAGTCGTCTGCTCGCGCCGGCAGCAGCTGCGCGTCGCCGACTGGATCGGGCTGGCGCGTGACCTGACCGACGCTGGCAAGGAAGTCGTCGTCTCGGCGCAGGCGCTGCTCGAATCGGAGAGCGATCTCAAGGCCACGCGTCGTCTCATTGACGAGGCGGGTTGCAAGATCGAAGCCAACGACCTCGGCGCGGTAAACATCGCCAACGGCCGTCCCTTCGTCGCCGGCCCGCACCTAAACCTCTACAACACGGCAACGCTCGATACCTTCCACCGCTACGGCCTCAGCCGCTGGGTGCCGCCGCTCGAGGCCGACCGCACGCTGGTCGAGACGCTGCACGCCGGCCGACCGGAAGGCGTCGAGACCGAGGTCTTCGTCTTCGGCAAGCTGCCGCTGGCCTTCTCGGCGCGCTGCTTCACCGCCCGCCACTACGGGCTGAACAAGGACGACTGCCAGTTCAAGTGCCTCGACCATCCCGAGGCGATGACGCTGAAGACGCGCGAGGGCCAGCCCTTCCTGGCGATCAATGGCATCCAGACGATGTCGGCACAGACCTACAACCTGCTCGCCGAAGTCCCCGAGATGCTCAAGATCGGCGTCGACATCATCCGCGTCAGCCCGCAGCCGCAATACATGAAGGAAATCATCGCCGCCTTCGACGCTGCCCGCCGCGGCGAAGCGGTGACGCCGGACATGACCGGCTGGGCCGCTGAAGGTCTCGTCGACGGTTACTGGTTCGGCGAACCCGGCATCGCCTCGCACCACCAGGCGGCGCTCGCTCAACTGCAAGGAGCCTGATCATGGCACTGCCTTCACTTTCGTTCACCATCCCGCGCTTCAAGCTGCCGGCCTTCGTTTCCGCCGTCGGCAACAAGCTGCCGCAATGGCCGCACGCGCTCGTCCTCGTCACCGGCCTCAATACGGCGCTCAAGATGAAGCTGCTGCCGCAGGATAGCCTCGACCTGCTCGAAGGGCGCAGCTTCCTCGTCGACGTGCTCGATACCGGCGGACGCGCCGCCTTCACGTACCGCAACGGCCTGTTCCGCCCGTTGTTCACAACGCCGGAGACGCCCGACCTCGCCTTCCGCGCCAACCTTTCGGCCTTCCTGCAGCTCGTCGCGCGCCAGGAAGACCCGGACACGCTGTTCTTCAACCGCGAACTGTCGATCGAGGGCGA
>NZ_JAGOIT010000102.1:0-3283 GCF_017995515.1 Propionivibrio sp. | reverse complement strand
CGCACGCTGTCGATGGCCGGCTGCGAAAAAGGCGACACGGTGCAGAACGGCTACGGCTACGGCCTCTTTACCGGCGGCCTCGGCGTGCATTACGGCGCCCGCCGCGTCGGCGCCAACATCCTGCCGATCTCGTCGGGCAACACGCGCCGCCAGTTGCACGTGATGCGCGACTTCGGCACGACGCTGCTCACCTGCACGCCGTCGTACTCCCTGTTCCTTGCCGAAGCGGCAAAAGAGGAAGGCATCGACTTCCGCGACATGCCACTGCGCGCCGGCTGCTTCGGCGCCGAGCCGTGGAGCGAGAACATGCGCGTCGAGATCGAAGCCAAGCTCGACATCAGCGCGCACGACATCTACGGCCTGACCGAGCTGATCGGCCCCGGCGTCGCCGCCGAGTGCGAGTGCAAGCACGGCCAGCACTTCAACGAGGACTACTTCTACCCCGAGATCATCAACCCGGAGACCGGCGAAGTCCTGCCCGACGGCGAGAAGGGCGAACTGGTGATCACCAGCCTGAGCCGCGAAGGCTCGCCGCTCCTGCGCTACCGGACGCGCGACATCACCTTCCTGATGCGCGATCCCTGCCCCTGCGGGCGGACGACCGTGCGCATCCACCGCCTGCTCGGCCGCACCGACGACATGATGATCGTGCGCGGCGTGAACATCTTCCCGTCGCAGATCGAGAACGTGCTGATGCGCATCGAAGGCACGCAGCCGCACTACCAGATCGTCATCGACCGCGGTGCGACGCACCTCGACGAGATCGAGATCCGCGTCGAGGTCGAGGATGCCGTCTTCTCCGACGTGACCAGCGTGCTGGAGCGACTGCGGAAGCGCATCCACGACGAGCTGAAGAGCGAACTCGGCATCAGCGCCCACATCAAGCTCGTCGAGCCACGCAGCATCGCGCGCAGCGAAGGCAAGGCGCAACGCATCATCGACCGGAGGAGCATCTGATGATCATCAAGCAGATTTCCATCTTCATGGAGAACACCACCGGCCGCCTGGCCGACGTCACCGCGCTGCTCGCGCAGGCGGGCATCAACCTGCGCGCGATCTCGATCGCCGACACGACGGACTTCGGCATCCTGCGCATGGTCGCCGACCAGCCGGACGAAGCGGTCAAGCTGCTCAAGGAACAAGGCTTCACGGCACGCGAGACCGACGTGATCGCCGTCGAGGTGCCCGACCATCCGGGCGAGCTGGCGCGCATCATGGCGCTCTTCCGCGACGAAGGCGTCGGCATCGAGTATCTCTACGCCTCGCTCGAACACAAGGTCGACAAGGCCGTGATCGTGATCAAGGTCGACGACGTCGCCGCAGGTATTGCGATGCTTGAAAAGCACGGTTTCGCGACGATTCCGACTTTCTGAGGCCTGACGTCCCGGCCAGTTCACCGGGACATCTGCCGTCGACTATGGCGATCATCAGCAAAGCGGCGCGCCACGTGGCGACGCACCCGCTCGCTTTCGTCCTGCAGACCCTGCGCGGTTTCCGCAGGAATCAGGGCATGCTGCTCGCCGGCGCAATTGCCTACTACGCGCTGCTCTCGATCGTGCCGATGCTCATCCTTTCGGTGATCGTGCTCTCGCGCTTTGTCAACCAGGCCGAATTGCTGATTCTCCTCGGCCGCTCGCTCGCCTGGCTGGTACCGAACCAGGCCGACGCGGTGCTCGCCGACGTCGGACGCTTTCTCGCCAACCGCGTCGCCATCGGCAGCGTCCTCCTGATCACGCTGATGGTTTTCAGCTCGGCCGCCTTTTCCGTGCTGGAAAAGGCCTTGTCCATCATCTTCGCCGACCATGCAACCGAGGGGAAACGCCACTTTCTCGTTTCCGCGGTCCTCCCCTACTGCTTCATGCTCTTCCTGTGGGCCGCGCTGCTCGGCGTGATGTTCGCCTCGGTCGTCCTGCAGGCGATCGCGCGCGAAAACATACACCTGTTCGGCCAGGACTGGTCGCTAGACGGACTCTCCGGCGCGCTGCTCTACGTGTTCGGCCTGGTCGTCGAAACCTTCATCGTCGCCGCCATCTATCTCGTCATGCCGATCCGGCGCATTCGCCCGAGCCAGGCCCTGATCGGCGCGTTCACAGCGACAGCGCTGTGGGGAATCGTCCGCCACGTCCTGGTCTGGTATTTCACGACGCTGTCGAAGGCGAGCATCGTCTATGGCTCGTTCGCGACTGCGGTCATCATGCTGCTCAGCATGGAAATCGCCGCCGCACTGCTGCTACTCGGGGCGCAGGTGATCGCGGAGTACGAGAGGATCGGCCAGAACGAGTGAAACCGCCAGGGCTCCTACTTTCTATCCACACCCATCAACTTCAGTACGGGATTGACCGAAGCATCGCGCTTGAAGACCGGCGTCTCTTCGACGTCGTGCAGGGCCAGCGCAGCAACGAGCAGCAGCAGCAGGAGCGCGTAGAGACCGTACTTCAAGCGCTTGCTCGCCCGTTCCTCCTGCGAGATCGCCGTCGCCGAGTAGTAGAAGCAAAACAGGCAGCCGATGATCCACGCACCAAACTCGTGGAACACGGGAAGGTAGTTGTCAGCGATAAAGAACAGGATGCCGACGATCAGCGCAGCCTTGTTGCCGCGGCGAATCGGGTTTCGCATCATGCCCATCCTTTTCCTGCCGGAAAAGTACACCCCGGGACCGAAGAACACCCACAGAAAAACCGTTCCTCGCCGCAGATCGTGAATCCGTGCTCTTGAAACATTCCTTCCCCCTGTTCTATCCGCCTATTGTCGCCAATTCACCGCTCCGTGTGCTCAGATTTCGCACACATTTCGTGCAGAAATTGCGGCGATG
Organism: Propionivibrio sp.; assembly: GCF_017995515.1. Taxonomy (GTDB): domain Bacteria; phylum Pseudomonadota; class Gammaproteobacteria; order Burkholderiales; family Rhodocyclaceae; genus Propionivibrio. Next base: position 471 of record NZ_JAGOIT010000102.1, on the reverse strand, counting down.
CGAATACAGCCGGCGGTCCGCCGCTGCGCGCATAGGCGGACCGGTTTACCGGCACACTGTGGCAGACTGACAACCGATTTCGCCAGAATCGACACGTGCGAACGGGAGACGGGTCGTTTTCTCGGAGAAAGTGTTGCATTTTCGCGACAGCGTCACACGCTGATACAAAAACCCGGCAAACGCGCCACGAAAGAAAATCAAAGTTGCAACAGGGGAAAACGCATAACTTGCTATCGTTCGCGCGTCGGGTAAAGGTACCCGCCACTGACGAAAGGAAAAATGATGTTGACCACTCTTGCTGTTCTCGCCCTTGTCTCTCTGCCGTTCGCACTGGATCTGTACTTCGACGTTCGGGAATCGAAGCCCGTCGAAGAAGAGTACGTGCACGATGGACGATAATCAATGTGTGGGTCGCACCCACTCCACGTAGAGACGGCCTCCAGAATTGGGGGCCGTTTTTTATTTTGGCGC
>NZ_JAGOIT010000101.1 GCF_017995515.1 Propionivibrio sp. | reverse complement strand
ATCGTCAAAAACCTTCAAAAATTCATCCCCAATCGAAACCGACCGCGACCGATTCGACCCAAACCCCACAAGTCTCATGCCTACAAATCCGCACCATGACAAAGTGCTAAGTCATGAGGATTGGGGGCCGGCAGGCCCCTTGGTTTTTTCGGATTGCTGAAGATCAGAACGGCGGATCGTCCGTGTCTGGGGACACCATCGGCTCGACGCCGGAGACCGGGGCGAACTGGTTGCGGTATTCCTCGCTCAAGGCGATCGCATAATGCGCCCAGATGCGATTACGCAGGTCATCGAGGAGCTCGACGACGGCGAACGCCTGCTCGGGAGACCATCCCGGATCGATGAGGAACTCGATCCCGCCGCGCAAGCCGGAAGGTTGATGAGAGTGGCTCATGAAACCTCCCTCGGCCGGCGTTTCTTCGACCGGCCAGCCGACACGCTTTTGCGACCGGCAGCCGTAGTTGTCCGTCGCAAAAATCGCGCACGAAATCGTTAAACCTGAAAATCTCAGTTGGCGATGAGCAACCTGGCCAAAGCTCAGGCAGGCCGGGGGGTTTGATCTGAAATGAAAGAGTCACTCCATGGGTGAGTCGAAATCGAAGGTCGTCAAGCGAGACGAAACCCTGCTGCCTGTGCCGGCGTGCAGACGATGGCCGGGTGAGTGCAGGGATGCTGGGAGACGGAAAGCGCCGCCACCCCGATGGGGCAACTGGCGTATTTCATCGAATTTCTCAACCTGACCGGTTTGTGGTCGCGCTGGCTGGAGAGTTGCCCGTTGGCCTACACCAGCCCGAATGCCCCGGGCGAGGCCGAAGTGCTGGGCACGTGGCTGCTGTCGATGCTGGCCGGACACCGTCGGTACTCGCACGTCACCGTCATCCGTTGCGACGGCATCAACCCCAGACTGTCGGGCATGGGCAAAGTCATCTCCGAAGACGCTCTGCGCAATGCCCGGATGTCCAGCCACGCAGCACCGGGTTAAGCGCGGCGATCGTTTGGCCGAGGTTGCGCGAAGCATTCCGACGACGATTTCACGCACTTTGCCTGTCCGTCGCTTCAAGCGACTGTCCGCGATCACCGGTGTCCCCAGCGTTCCAGTTCACGGTCCAGGTCGGTCAGCAGGATGTTCGACAGCAACGGGGACAGGGGGCCGCCTTGCGGCGTGCCTTCCTTGCGCTGACGATTCCTTCTGACATCATGCCCGCTTCCAGATAACGCCGAACCAGTTTCAGTACCCGTTCATCTTTTACCGGCGAGCCACTCTGGACATCAGAATGTCGTGATTGACCCGGTCAAAGAATTTCTCCGAGTCGAGGCCGACCACCCAGCGGTGGCCTTCCCTGATGTAGCCTTGTGTCAGCAACGGATATAAATTGACACACCCCGGAGAATTCAGGCCCGAATTCCGGTTGTAGAACTTGCAGCAGCGCTTGCTGGATCAGTCGATCCAGCACCGTCGGGATACCCAGTATCCGCACCCCGCCGTTGGGTTTCGGTAGCTCCATTTTCCGGATCGCCGCCGGCAGGTAATCACCTGCCAGTAGGGCTACTTTGACGCTTGGCCAGTGCTGTTGCAGTCATGCCTTGAATTCAGACACGGTAAGTCCGCCGACTCCCGCCGTGCCAACCTCTGCGCCCACTCCGGCCCTCGGCGAATTCCGTCCGCGGCACCCTTGCCGTTCAGCTAACTCCTCCCCTTGCCGGGCAAGTAGAGGAATTACACCTCCCAGTGCAGCAACCGACCGCTTCGGCGTTCAGCCCTGGACGTTGCGCTCGATGTTGCGCTTGACCGCGCCGACATCCACATCCATCACTTCCACCCGCTGCGGCAATGCCTCAATGCCGAGCATCGCGGCCGGCCTCTCCGGCCGACGCCCGAGCGCCTCGACGATCGTCTCTTCGAACTTGGCCGCCAGCGCCGTCTCGAGCACGACCATCGGTCGCTCGGAAGAACGCGCCTCCTTGGCGACTTTGAGACCATCCGCCGTATGCGTATCGACCATCACGCCATACTTCTCGTACGTCGAGCGGATCGTTGCCAAGCGATCGGCGTGGCTGCTCTTACCGGATACGAAGCCGAACTGCGCCAGTCGCTCGAAACAAGGCATTCTGGAGAGGTCGAAACTGCCACCGGCATCGATCTTCGCCCACAGTTCGCGAATGACCGCCGGGTCACGCCCGACGAGATCGAAAACAAAGCGCTCGAAGTTGGAAGCTTTCGAGATATCCATCGACGGGCTGGAAGTTGCGTGCGTTTCTGCCGTTCCACGCGGCCGGTAGACACCCGTGCGGAAAAATTCGTCGAGCACGTCGTTCTCGTTGGTGGCCATGACCAGTCTGGCGATCGGCAGGCCCATCATGCGCGCGATGTGACCGGCGCAAATGTTGCCGAAATTGCCCGACGGAACCGCGAAGTCGACCTGTTCGTCATTCGACCGGGTGGCACCGAAGTACCCTTTGACGTAGTAGATGACCTGCGCCGCAACACGTGCCCAGTTGATCGAATTGACCGCGCCGATCTTGAAGCGCGCCTTGAATGCGTGGTCGTTGGAGACTGCCTTCACGATGTCCTGCGCGTCGTCGAACATGCCGCGCACGGCGATGTTGAAGATGTTGGCGTCCTGCAGCGAGTACATCTGCGCACGCTGGAAAGCGCTCATCCGGCCGTGCGGCGAAAGCATGAAGACGCGCACACCGCGCTTACCGCGCATTGCGTACTCGGCGGCCGATCCGGTATCGCCCGAGGTCGCGCCAAGGATGTTGATCTCCTCGCCCTCCCGATCCAGCACGTACTCGAACAGGTTGCCGAGCAGTTGCATGGCCATGTCCTTGAAGGCCAGCGTCGGCCCGTTGGACAGTTCGAGCAGTCCGAAACCCGGCTCCAGCCAGCGTACCGGCGTGATTTCGGCAGCGCGACTCGCATCGCGCCCATTGCAGTAGACCGCCGCAGTGTAGGTCTTGTCGACCAGCTTCTTCAGATCTGCAGCCGGAATGTCATCGATAAACTTCGACAGCACGGCAAACGCCAGATCGGCATACGAAAGGCAGCGCCACGCATCCAGTTCGGCGCGCGAAATCTGCGGATAGGCTTCCGGCAGGTATAAACCGCCATCAGGCGCAAGGCCGCCGAGCAGGATTTCAGTGAACGACTTCTTGGGCGAACTTTCGGAATCGCCGCGTGTGGAGAGGTAGCGCATGGTCGTGCCCGCAAGGAGAAAACGGAGGGAGTGATTGAATCGCGTCAGGGCGCGAGTTTATCACGCACGCTCGGCCGTACCCTTCGCAAGCGCTACGCCGGTGAAGGCAAGCCGGCTATCCGGCGACGACGCAGTTCTTCCCCGCGCTCTTCGCCGCATACGTTGCCGCGTCGGCGCGCTGAATGGCATCTTCGAGCGATTCTTCAGCGCGGGTAACGACAACACCGGAGCTGAAAGTCATGACCCGCCCCGTTCCCGGAATCGTCTGTGCAGAAAACTCGCGCAGAAAGCGCGAAACGGCTTTCGTGGCGGCCTGCAAGGACGTTTCGGGGAACATCAAGACGAATTCCTCGCCACCGAAACGGCAAAGAACGTCGCTCGGCCGCATGGATTTTTGCAATATGGAGACGAGTTGTTGAAGCACCCGATCGCCCACCTGATGGCCGAATTCATCGTTCACCTGCTTGAAATCGTCCAGATCGACATGAACCAAGGCAAGCGGCGCGCCGCTACGACGTGCGCGCGACAATTCGCGCCGGCTGGCGTTGTCGAAACCGCGGCGATTCAGCGCGCCGGTCAGCGGGTCCGTGCAGGCGGCAACGCGCGCCTCGGCGAGTTCCGCCTCCAGCTCGGCAATGCGCATTTCGGCGGCGAGCAATTCGAACATGCCCGCTTCCCGCACCATCGATTGCGGAAGTCCGGCAACCGTCGCTGGCGTACAAGAAAACGTGTTCGCCTCGGCGACATACGGCACGCCTGGCGTATGCACAGGGCGGCGATGCAACCTGCGCGAGGCCGGCCGATTTGATTGAACGAGTTGCGAGGCGTTGCGATTCATTACTTCCTGCTCCATCCGATGTACGCGCATTGGCGTCCCTGTGACAGCTGAAACGGACAGAATCGGGAAATCTTGAGGAGATTCTTGGATAGAACGTCTAACACGCTAATTCTTCAAAGAATCTTTTCCGTTGGCGTTGCCGAGAGAAGAAGCATGCCCAGTGCGCGGAGGACGAGTACGACGAACGACAGCAGCCCGGCGACACACAACCAGAGGCCGGCGCTCTGACCAAAGGCAAGCGCGACACCGCCGGCAACAAACAGGAAAGTACGAAACACGCCGCCGATGCCGAGCGTCGCGTGCAACCGGTCGCGCATCGCGGTCCGTTTCCCCGGTGTGCACCAGACAGGCAGCAGTTGCGTCAGCGCGCCCGTGACCAGCGGAAGCAGAAAACCCGCAATGAACGCCGGAACGGCATCATGCCCGTTTAATCGTCCGAAGCCGTGTGCGACGCCAAACGCGACGAGCAGGAGCAGTCCGCACAACGCGCCCGCCAGACTCACTGCGGCGCCATTGCCCGCGATCACCCGCCATCCATAACGGCGCGACCACGCCACGCCGAGGCGTCCGACGACATACAGCAAACACGACGATCCGGGCACCAATAGCAACCAGCGCACAAACCACCACGCCGGCGACCAGACAGCCGCGCCGAGCGCAACCAGAAACACGCCGGCGACCGCCGGCACGAGATCGTCGCGCAAACGGGCACTCGCCTCGGCGTCAGGTCCGGCGAGTATCGTCGGCATCAGGACCTGCAAGGTTCCGATGGCCGTCAGGCCGATGAATCCCAGGGTATTGAGGTGCAGATGCAGCAAACGCACGGAAAGCCACATCTCCGGCCAGTAGTCCATCACCGGGACGATCGCCAGGCCAACGATCACGCAGGCCACGGCCGCCAGGTACCAACGCCAGCCCGGATGCGGCTTGCCGAGCGTGCGCCGCGCGCGCTGGATCATCCAGGCGACAAAGCCGGCACAGGCCAGCAGCAACAAGCCGGCGGCCGCATGCAAAGCCCCGCGTGCCAGCCAACCGTGGAAATGGAAGAAGGTGAGCAGTCCGGCGACCTGGAATAGCACCGGCAGCGCCTGTACCGCCCGATGCGGCCCGCCGCTGCGCGTCAGTACCGGGACGAAATGGGTAATCGCACCGACAATCAGGGGCAGGATGGCAACGGTGAAAACGAGGTGCGCCATCGCCAGCGGCGACGGCTCACCCAAGAGCTGCAAGACAATGTTGAAGAAGAACGCCACGAGGGCCGAACACCCCAGATAGATCAGCATGCGCCCCCCCTCTGGCGTTCTACGCCTGAACGGCCTGTTTGGCGAAATCGATGACGATCGCCCCTGGCTCACGCTGCACGTAACGGATGGCGATGGCCTGCCCGTAACGGGCCTGCAATTGACCGAGCAGAGGTAAAGGATCGTGGTCATTGCAAAAACGCATCGTCTCGCCCGGCATCAGCGCGTCGAACGCACCAAAGATGGCGGCGTGGCGAAAACGTTTGGCAATGCCGCGCGCATCGAAGGGGTAAAGCGCTTCTGGGGTCGGGTGGTCGCAAGCGTGCATCAAGATCTCCTGAAAGACATCGGGCTGGTGCAAAACTCGCATCTTTCTACACTACGCCTGCCCTGTCTTTGATGTAACCCGCGGATATCCTCACCCAAACCGGGGGCATCGCCGCACGGAACAACCCAAGGCTTCGATTGCAAAGCAAAAGGGGCGATGAATTCGGAGCATCCCGTCCTCATCGCCCCGCAAAAAACTTGGGCCACGGCCCGTTACAGGAGTTCTTCCAGACGCAGGCGCGTGATCTTTGTCTTGACCACCGAGAGCAGTTCGATCCTGGCGATCGCCGCGTCGATGTTCTTTTCGCGCGTGCGGTGCGTCAGGATGATGATATCGGTCTGGTCCTCGCCTTCGTCCGGCTCGTGCTGGATCATGGCGTCGATCGAAATATCGTGATCGGCCAGGATGCGCGTGATGTCGGCGAGCACGCCCGGCTTGTCCTCCACGCGCAAGCGCATGTAGTAGCTGGTGATGACTTCAGACAACGGCAGGATCGGCAGATCGACCATCGCCTCGGGCTTGAACGCCAGATGCGGCACACGATGCTGCGGGTCGGCCCTATGCATGCGCGTCACGTCGACGAGGTCGGCAATCACCGCCGAAGCCGTCGGTTCGGCACCGGCGCCCTTGCCGTAGTACAGCGTCGCACCGACGGCGTCGCCCTTGACGAGCACCGCGTTCATGGCGCCCTCGACGTTGGCGATCAGGCGCTTCTCGGGAATCAGCGTCGGATGCACGCGCAACTCGACACCTTCGGGCGTGCGCTTGGTGATGCCGAGCAGCTTGATGCGGTAGCCGAGTTGCTCGGCGTACTTGATGTCAGCCGAATCGAGCTTGGTGATGCCTTCGATGTGCGCCTTGTCGAAGCTCATCGAATTGCCAAAGGCGATGGCGCTCATGATCGTCAGCTTGTGCGCCGCATCGACGCCTTCGACGTCGAAGGTCGGATCGGCCTCGGCGTAGCCCAGACGCTGCGCTTCCTTGAGCACGGTTTCGAAGCTCAGGCCCTTGTCGCGCATTTCGGACAGGATGAAGTTGGTCGTCCCGTTGATGATCCCGGCGATCCACTCGATGCGGTTGGCGGTCAGCCCTTCGCGCAGGGCCTTGATGATCGGGATGCCGCCGGCCACTGCTGCTTCGAAAGCGACGGTGACGCCCTTCTTCTGCGCCGCGTCGAAGATCTCGTTGCCGTAGGTCGCCAGCAACGCCTTGTTGGCCGTCACCACGTGCTTCCCGTTTTCGATGGCCTTGAGTACGAGTTCCTTGGCCACACCGTAACCGCCGATCAGCTCGATGACGATATCGATTTCAGGATCGGCGACGACCGAGAAGGCATCGTCGGTCAACCGGCAGGAACCGCCCGTGACCTGCTTCGCAAGATCAAGATTCTTGTCCGCAACCACCGTGATCTGGATGGGCCGCCCCGCGCGGCGCGTGATTTCCTCGGCATTGCGCTTGAGAACAGTAAAGGTGCCACCACCGACAGTGCCGATGCCGAGAAGTCCAACGTTGATCGGTTTCATTTCAGAGCTTTCCTAAGACAAAACGAGGGTACAACCGTACCCTCACGAGAAAAAACCTTGCGTTCCATACACTTGAGTGCCAACGACCCAAGCCCGCCAGCACTTGTCAATCGATCATGAGCTATGCGTAAGGACTCTATCGTCACGTGCCATGACGCTTCCTGTAACCTTCCAGGAAGTTGGCAACGCGCCCGATCGCCTCGCGCAAATCGTCTTCATGCGGGAGGAAAACGAGCCGGAAGTGATCTGGATTCGGCCAGTTGAAGCCCGTCCCCTGCACCAGCAAGACACGTTCTTCACGCAGAAGTTCGGCGATGAACGCCTGATCATTCTGGATCGGATACATCGTGGGGTCGAGCCGGGGGAACATGTAGAGCGCCGCCTTGGGTTTGACGCAGCTCACGCCAGAAATCGCGGTAATCAGTTCATGCGCGAGGTCGCGCTGACGATACAGGCGCCCGGTCGGCGCGACCAGATCGTCAATACTCTGATAGCCACCCAGCGCAGTCTGAATGCCGTACTGGCCCGGCACATTGGCGCACAGGCGCATCGAAGCCAGCATGTCCAGACCTTCGATGTAGTCGCGGGCGTCGCGCAGATTCCCGGAAACGACCATCCAGCCGGCACGATAGCCGCAGGAACGGTAGTTCTTCGACAGTCCGTTGAAGCTGACGGTCAGCACGTCTTCCGAAAGGGAAGCGAGGGCGGTATGCGTTGCGCCGTCGTACAGCACCTTGTCGTACACCTCGTCCGCGTAGATGATCAGGTTGTGCTCACGCGCAATCCTGATGATCTCGAGGAGGATGCTCTCAGGATAAAGCGCACCGGTCGGGTTGTTCGGGTTGATGACGACGATGGCGCGCGTTTTCGGCGTGATCTTGGCGCGCATATCGTCCAGATCGGGTAACCACTCGTTCCCCTCGTCGCACAGATAGTGGCGCGGCGTCCCGCCCGACAGGCTGACGGCCGCGGTCCACAACGGATAGTCCGGCGCCGGCACTAGGACCTCGTCACCCGCATTGAGCAGCGCGTTCATGGCCATGACGATCAGTTCGGAAACGCCGTTGCCGATGTAGATGTCTTCCAGCGTCACACCCTTGATGTGCTTCTGCTGGGTGTAATGCATCACCGCCTTGCGTGCCGCGAAGATCCCCTTGGAATCCGAATAGCCCGCCGCATTCGGCAGGTTACGGATCATGTCGAGCTGGATTTCCTCGGGCGAATCGAAACCGAACGACGCGAGATTGCCGATGTTCAGCTTGATGATCTTGTGCCCTTCGTCCTCCATCTGCTTGGCCTGCTGCAATACCGGTCCGCGAATGTCGTAACAGACGTTGGCCAACTTGTTCGATTTGAGTACGGGTTTCATAGAGATAAACCAATGCGGCCTGCCATTGAGCGGGCCGTCCTGTCGGGATGCATAGTGGATACTACGAACAGCACCACAAGCGCAAACGCCTGCGAAAGAGGCTGTACATAAAGATATAATCCTACTATTAACGTCTTGTGCATCGCAATTTTATGAAGCTGCAGCCCGAAAAGACCGTTGGCCTCAACATCTTCACCGCCTACGGCGAAGGATATGTCAGCGTCAACGCCGTCCGTCACACAGCCAATCTCATCGTCCTGCCGGAGCGTCTGATCACGGACTGGACGAAGGCCGACTTCGCCGCGCTGAGCACCGCGGACTTCACGCAGTTGGCAGCACTCGACGCCGAGGTGATCCTGCTCGCGACCGGCAATCAGCTGCGCTTTCCTGCGGCCGAGCTGCTGCAACCGCTCATCCAGGGGCAGAAGGGCATCGAGGTGATGGACATCCGGGCCGCCTGCCGCACCTACAACGTGCTGGTAAGCGAAAACCGGCGCGTTGCAGCCGCGCTGCTCTTTGCCTGAAACACCGCGCCCTCACTGCAGCAGCCCCGCACCGAGATACGCTGACCGCCTCCCCTTGTAGCAAACGTACCTGACCGCACACGAATCAATGAAACGTATCGCCCTCAAGATCGACGTCGACACCTATCGCGGAACCCTGCACGGCGTACCGGCGCTGGTCGGACTCCTCCAGAAATACGACGCCGGCGCCACCTTCTTCTTCTCTCTCGGCCCGGATCAGAGCGGATGTGACGAGCGTGCGAACTCGCTATCGCGCCACTACGGACTCGCAACCCGACTCTATGGACGCATCCTGCCCGCACCGAACATCGGCGTTCGTTGCGCTGAGAGCATACGACAGGTCCGCGATGCAGGCTTTGAAGTCGGCATCCATGCCTGGAACCGCGCCGGCTGGGAAAGAAACGTGCAGACGGCGGAAAACCGCTGGATCGAAGGCGAAATGGCCAAGGCCTGCGCCCGGTTTCAGGAAATTTTCTCCGACGACCCGAAAGCGCACGCCGCAGCCGGCTGGCGAACGAACCGCCACGCACTGCGGCTGACGCAACGCCTGGGGTTCTCCTACGCCAGCGATTGCCGCGGGAGCCATCCATTCATCCCGGTCATCGACGGCGAACTCGTCGCCTGCCCGCAATTGCCGACGACACTCCCGACACTCGATGAACTCCTCGTGCTTGAACCCAGGTATTCGCCCGAACAGGCCGTCGACCGCATCGCCCAGCTCGCGAACGCGATCGCGGGTGACCACGTCTTCACGCTGCGCGCCGAACTCGAAGGAATGAAGTTCATCGACGCGTTCGAGCGGCTCCTCGGCGTCTGGAAGAGCGACGACCTCCTGCTGGTGCCACTGCGTGATATCCGCGCAACGCTCGATCCGGGCGCATTGCCGCGCCACACCGTGAGTCTGGGGAACACGCCCGGAAGAAACGGCGCCAGGCTGACCCAAGGCAACGCCTTTCTGTGGCAACACATCCGGACCGCCTAAACCGTCCCGGCACTTCAGGACTCAGCTGAATCGGAGACGAATCAACAGTTTGTAACGTGCTATCATGCGCGCTCGCAAAAAACCCGGCCGCCGAAGAATTGTCTTGCGTTTGACAGGCCGCGCCGGGAAGAAGCAGGAGGTGTGGCAGAGTGGTCGATTGCACCGGTCTTGAAAGCCGGTGAAGTGCGTTTTATGTAGTTGATTATTAAGGGTTTTTTCTGATAGTTTCCGCAACTTGCGGAAATCATTTCCGCAACCCCGCTAGAATGCGGGCGAATATCGGAAGCGTGGCCGAGTGGTTTAAGGCAGTGCTCTTGAAAAGCACCGAGGCAGGAATGTCTCCGTGAGTTCGAATCTCACCGCTTCCGCCAATAAAAAAACTTACCGGGACCAGCGATAGCTTCGCCATGAAAAGAGAAGAAATTCCGGCGCTCACGGGCTTGCGCTTCTTTGCTGCGTTCGCCATCGTGAAGTGGCCCCCTGAGTCAAGACAGTAATGCAGTCAGTTTAAGCAGCACATTCGACCTACACGCAGCTGGACGGCGCTGCCCCGGTTTTGCCTTTGCTTTTGTTGTTGCTGTTGCCTCTGGACTTGCCTTGGTGATGGAGGAATCCCCTGTGGAGCGTAGCGGAACAGGGGATTCCTCCATCGCG
>NZ_JAGOIT010000183.1 GCF_017995515.1 Propionivibrio sp. | reverse complement strand
CCTGGCACGCGATGTCGATGAGCATCATGCTCGTCGTCGTGCACCTCTTCATCCCCAATTCCTTCGTCAATGCGACGGCCGTGTCGATCGCGACGACGCTGGTCTTCAGCCTGCTCGCCATCCATGTCGGCGCCCTCAGTGTTTCCGATACATTGACGATGACCATGCTGCTGGTGCTGGTCAACACCGTCGGCATCATCGCCGCGCATCGCTACCAGTGTCTCGGGCGCCGCCAGTTCCGCGCGCAGTCCATCCTGCGTCACCTCAGCTTCCGCGACCACCTGACCGGCTGCTACAACCGGCGCTACATGGAAGAACACCTGCTCGAACAGGAAGTCGAACGTGCCTCGCGTTACCCGGCCTGGCTGACGGTGATCATGTGCGACCTCGATCACTTCAAGGTGATCAACGACACTTATGGTCATCCGACCGGCGATGCCGTCCTCCAGCACTTTGCCGGACTGCTGCGCGCGGCCTGCCGCGACCACATAGATAGCGTCGTCCGCTACGGTGGCGAGGAGTTCATGCTGATCCTGCCGGAGACCGACCTGCGCGGCGGCGTCCGCCTGGCCGAACGCCTGCGCCGCGCGATCGCCGACGAATCGGCTTATCGCGACGAACGTCATGCGATCGGCGTCACCGCCAGCTTCGGCGTCGTCGCCGCCGATTTTTCCGTGGTCGGCATGGGGGGTGATCCGAAGGCGCTCATTACCCGCGCCGACGAGTTGCTCTACCGCGCGAAGAGCGCCGGCCGCAACCGCGTCGAGTTTGACGAATTCGCGCGCGCGCCGATGGTCGCCTGAGCGGGCCGCGACCACGCGCCACGTGTCATGACAAGCGATACGTCTGCAGGTGAATGCTCGTCTCGGTGTTGCTGATGCCGCGTACGAGGCGGATGCGTTCGAGGACCTGCGAGAGTTCCGAGAGATTCGCTGCGCGCAGTTCGGCCAGGAGATCCCAGCGCCCGTTGGTATCGTGCAGACTGGCGACGCCCGGTTCGCCGAGCAGGCTGGCGATGACAGCGCGCGTCTCGTTGCCTTCGACGGCGATGCTCATCCAGGCGTGGATTTCGTTCGGTTCCGCGTCGGGGCGCAAGCGGACGGTGTAGCCGACGATGATGCCCGCGTCTTCGAGCCGCGTGATGCGGTTGGTGACCGTTCCGCGTGAGACGCCGAGCTTCTGCGCCAGTGTGGCGATGCTGGCGCGGGCATCCTTGCGTAGCAGCGAGAGCAATTGCTGGTCGGTGGCATCCATTTGATCAATCTGCTAGTTTGTATTGACTAAATGATAAAGTTTTGCTGAAAAGCAATCAATGTTGACGATTCACATTGCTACGCGGACTTGAGAGACTGGACTCAGACCTCCCGGAGCCGCATCATGAAAACCGAGTCCAGCGTTCAAACCCAATTCCTCAGTGCCGAAACCGTAGCGCACCTGGTCAAGACCCTGGGTATTGCCGACTGCCTGCGCGGCGTTGCCGACTACCTCCACGCCGACTACTTGCGCTGGGAAGCATTCGATAAGTCCGCGCGCGTCGCCAGTCATTCGGACGATGGCGTCATCGAGCTGATGCCCATTTCCGACGGTGCCCACTACACGTTCAAGTATGTGAACGGACACCCGAAGAACACGGCGCTTGGCTTGCCGACGGTCATGGCTTTTGGCGTTCTGGCGCGCGTCGATACCGGTGCGCCCGAGGTGCTGAGCGAACTGACGCTGACCACCGCGATCCGCACCGCCGCCATGTCGGTTCTTGCCGCCAGAACGTTGGCAAGGCCGGACTGCCGCCGCATGGCGCTCATCGGCAACGGCGCGCAGAGCGAGTTCCAGGCGCAGGCGTTCCATCACCTGCTCGGTATCGAGGAAATCCGACTGTTCGATATCGACGGTGCGGCGACGGCCAAGCTGATGCGCAACCTGGCGCACACGAAGCTGCGCCTGCGTCCTTGCGGGAGCGTGCATGAAGCCGTACGCGGCGCAGATATCGTCACCACCGTGACCGCCGACAAGACGAGCGCGCGCATCATCACGGCTGACATGCTCGAACCGGGCATGCACATCAACGGCGTCGGCGGCGACTGTCCGGGCAAGACCGAAATGCATCCTGACGTGCTGCACGGCGCCTCGGTGTTCGTCGAATACGAGCCGCAGACGCGCGTCGAAGGCGATCTGCAGCAGATGCCGGCCGAGTTTCCTGCCACCGAACTCTGGCGCGTGCTCGCCGGTAAGGCCGTGGGCCGAACCGACGAACGGCAGGTGACCTTGTTCGATTCGGTTGGATTCGCGCTCGAGGACTACTCGGCCCTGCGCTTCATGCGTGACTCGGCACGAGCGCTCGGCCTGGGTCAGCCTATCTCGCTGATTCCATCGATGGCCAACCCCAAGGATCTGTTCAGCCTCGTTCGTCCATCGGCGGTGGCGAGCGACGCCGGAACGAAGATGAGTCGCGTCGCCTGAGCGGCGTCTGTACGCCATTGGCAAGGTTGGGCTACGATAGCCGCACGGGCGCTGCCTTGGACGGTACGCTGGAACTCAGCTCGAAAGGCTCAACATGAAAACGATCTTCGCTGTGCTGGCACTGTCGGTTTCGACGGCTGCATCTTCTGCCTGCTACATGATTTATTCGCCGTCGAACGAACTGGTATGGCGGGGAACTTCGGCGCCCGTGCGCATGGACGCTGCCTCGCTCAAGGACGAGATCAACAAGATGGTGCCCAAAGGGCATATGGTGGTGAGCAGCGAGACGGCGAGTTGCTATGCGCTGGATCTCACGACGCCGAGAAAGACGATGAGCGACAAGGCCGGGGAGATCAAGTACGACCGCGGAACGCCTTCGTTCGAGTAAGGCGGAGCGCCAAAATAAAAAACGGCCCCCAATTCTGGAGGCCGTCTCTACGTGGAGTGGGTGCGACCCACACATTGATTATCGTCCATCGTGCACGTACTCTTCTTCGACGGGCTTCGATTCCCGAACGTCG
>NZ_JAGOIT010000039.1 GCF_017995515.1 Propionivibrio sp. | reverse complement strand
CCGACTTGCACAAGAAGCTCATGCGCTACATTCGCCAGTACAACAAAAGCGCCAAACCACTCAAGTGGAAGTATGCCGATCCATCCCGTCGCATCCGGTGCGATTCTTCTGGTTCAATGGACTAGGATGTCGCCCTGGCCGAATACGACGAACTGGTCGAGCTGGTAGATGTTCTGGCCGTTTGTATACAGCAACGCTGCGCCGCGCGCCGCTGTCATCATCGCCAGCGTGGCAATGAACGGGGGCGTCTTGAAGCGCGTGACGATGAAGCCGCTGACGATGTTGCAGGCGATGCCGATGACGATGCCGGCGAGCATCGAGATGAGCAGCGAACCGGTGGCCTTGTAGCAGGCGACGGCCAGGATGCCGGCGAGCGCCATCACGGAACCAGCGGCGAGGTCGATCATGCCGGAGATGATGAGCATCGTCATGCCGAAGGAAATGATCGTGGTGATCGAAATCTGGCGCGAGATGTTCGAGAGATTCTTTGCCGAGAAGAACGCCGGGCTCAGGATGCTGCAGATGACGAGCATCGCGATCAGAATCAGGTAGATGCTGTACTTGGACGTGAGCTTGGCCATGAAAGCCATGAAATGCTGGGAAAAGCGCTGTGACATGGTTTTGATCATCCTCTGAGGGCTAGTTTCATGATGTTTTCCTGGGAGAAATCCTTGCGGGCCAGTTCTCCTGATATACGTCCCTTGGCCATGACGTAGATGCGGTCGCAGACGCCGATCAGCTCTTCCATTTCGGAAGAAATCATCAGCACGGCCTTGCCTTCCTTGGCGAGTTCGGTGATCAGCTTGTAGATCTCGAACTTGGCGCCGACGTCGATGCCGCGCGTCGGTTCGTCGAGCAGCAGAATCTCCGGCGAGCAGAGCAGCCATTTGGCGATGACGATCTTTTGCTGGTTGCCGCCGCTCAAGGAGGAGATGAGCGTCTCCAGGCTCGGTGTCTTGACGTTCATCCGCTTGCTGATTTCCGTCGCGCGTTGGCGCTCCTTGCGGTGGTCCAGACCAAAGATGTTGCGCACCTTCTCCAGGCTGGAAAGCGAGATGTTCTCCTTGCAGTCGCGCACCGGGATGATCCCGTAGCGCTTGCGGTCCTCGGAGACCATCACCATGCCGTGCTCGATGCTGTCCTGCACGTTGTTGATCTTCACGGGCTGGCCCTTGATGCTGACCGTGCCCGACGTGATCGGGTCCATGCCGAACAGGGCGCGGACGACCTCGGTGCGGCCGGCGCCCATCAGCCCGGCAAAACCGACGATTTCACCCCGGCGCAGGTTGAAGCTGACATCGCGGAAGGTGCGGCCCTGGCAAAGCTTGTCTACATCCAGCAGCACCGGCCCGATCGGCTCGTCGTGCTTTTCCGGGAAGGCGGATTCCATCTTGCGGCCGACCATCAGGCGGATCACTGTGTCGATGTCGAGATCCTTGGCCAGGCGCGTGTCGATCAGGCAACCATCGCGCAACACGGAAATCTCGTCGGCGATGCGGAAGATCTCGTCCATCTTGTGCGAGATGTAGATGATGCCGACGCCCTTGGCCTTCAGCTGCGCAATCTTCTGGAAGAGGACTTCGACCTCCTTGGTGCTGATTGCCGACGTCGGTTCATCCATGATCAGGATGTTGGCGTCGTAGGAAATCGCCTTGATGATCTCCAGCATCTGGATGTCGGAGACCGACAGATCCTTCAGCTGGGTGTCCGGCTTGTAGGGCAGGCCTTCCTGCTTGAGCAGGGCCAGCGTTTGCGAGCGGATCGTCTTCCAGTCGACCTTGCCGAACTTGTTGACCGGCTCGTTGCCGAGAAAGAGGTTCTGCTCGACCGTGAATTCCGGGATGAAGTTGAGTTCCTGGAAGATCATCGCGATCTTGTGCGCCCGCGCTTCGATCGGATCGCGCATGACCACCGGCTTGCCGTCGACGAGGATTTCGCCACGGTCCGGCTGGTAGATACCGTTGATGATCTTGCACAGCGTCGATTTGCCGGCGCCGTTTTCACCACACAAGACATGCACGCTGCCCGGCTTGACCGAGAAGCTCATGTCACTCAGAGCCTTGACTCCGGGGAAGAGTTTTTCGATCCCCCGCAGTTCAAGGAGTGGAACGTTGTCCATGCTGCCCCCTTGCTTGTAATTTCAAACAATTCTTGCATGGGGTATTTGGCAACGTCAATCAAAAAATGCGCAACAAAAGTAAAACTTTGGCAAAGAAAAAATTAACGGCCGAAAATTGCGCTTGAGAATGTAAATTTCCGTCGCAAGTTTGTTAATTGGTAGGAAATTGCAGCACTTGGATACTTTTTTGACGTTTTTGGCGTGTTTTCTGTTTGCGCAATAAAGTGCGTTTATACGCAAATTATGGCTTGATACGCGGCTTTTTGCTGGTGTAGTATTTCCGATATGAATAAGAAACCAGTGACGATGAAGGACATTGCCCTGAAGGCGGGCGTGTCGGTTACCACGGTGTCGCACGTCATCAGCAAGACCAGAAATGTCGCTCAGGAAACCCGCGAATTGGTGCTGCGCACGCTGGACGAACTTGATTATCAGCAGCCCGACAACCGGCCGGACGAAGCGGCGCCGCTTGATCGCATCGGCGTGATCACCGCCGATATCCAGGAGGATTACTACATCCTCCTGGTCAAGACGATCGAAACCATCGCCTCGGAAAACAACATCTCGGTCCTCTTCTGCGATTCGGCCGACGATATCGAGAAGGAGGAGCGCAACATCAGCATGATGTTGAGCAAGAACGTCGACGGGCTGATCCTGGCGCCGGTCAACAACGGGCCTTACCCGCGCGAACTCAAGGCGGCCGATATCCCGGTCGTGCTGGTGGACCGGCAATACGAGAAGCACAACACGTCGTTTGTCGGAATCAACAACGCGGAGAGTGCGCTCTCCGGAACGCGCTATCTCGTTGAAAAGGGTTGCCAGAGCGTCGGCTTCATCGGCTACAACGAGTCGGTTTATACGATGCAGCAGCGCGTGGTTGGCTACAAGATGGGCTTGATGCAGTATCTGCCGAACCAGACGCCGCAAGTGCTGCATCTCAAGTACAGCAAGGAAAACTCGCATCACCTGATCAAGGCCTTTCTCTCGGAAGCGCATCCCGAGGGCTTGATCTGCGGAACGTCGGATATCTGCTATCAGGTGCTCAGCGTCGCCGATGACATGGGGCTGGCGATACCGGAACAGCTGAAAATCCTGACCTACGACGACAACAAGTGGCTGGACTACCTCAAGTACCCGGTATCGGTGATCACGCAGCCGACCGTCGAGATCGGCTGCCACGCCGTCGAGCGCATCCTGCAGCTTGCGGCAAACCGGCGCGTCGGCCGACGGACCAAGACCGAGATCCTCTACGACACCCAGATCATCGACCGGTTGAAGAACTACCCGGTGGCCTGAGGTTGCTGCGCGACCTGGATCAGGGGTTCCTGGCCAGCTGGATGGTCAGCGTCTTGCCCGGCGTCAGCGTCTTGGCCGAAACGCCATTCCAGCGCATCAGATCGTTGGCCTCAACCTTGAACTGCCTGGCGATCGAGTACAAAGTGTCGCCGCGGCGAACCTTGTAGCGGGTTACGGCGCTGGCGTTCTTGGCGACCGGCTTGTTCTCTCTGGCTGCGAGTTGCCTGGTTTGCTTGCGTTCATTCGCTGCTACCGTCTTTGACGCAGATGATGCGAGTGCCAGCTTCTGTCCGGCGCTGACTTTGCCGGCCTTGAGGCCGTTGATGCGCTTGAGTTCGTTTACGCTGAGATCGTTCTTTTTCGCGATCGAAGCGAGCGTGTCGCCTTTGCGTACGGTGTGGTAGCGGGCGGTTGATTCAACCGCCACCGGCTCTGTCTCGGGCGCGCGCGCCGGTTCGCTGGTCGATGGGTTCTCTGCGTTGACCAGCGCGGCGACTTCCTGTGCGGCGGCCTCTTCCTGTTGGCGCGTAACGAGCAAGGTAAAGCCGGGTGGGAGTTTCGCGCGACCGCGGATGCCGTTGATCGCCTTGAGATTGGTTGTCGTCATGCCGAACCGCGCTGCAACCTTGTCCAGCCGGTCGCCGCGTTGCATCGTGTAGGCCTGCCAGAGCGAAAGCGGCTTGTTGCTCAGTTCGTGCGCTTCCAGATTGCTCATGAAGGTATCGACCTTGTCGGCCGGAATGACCAACGGCGTGTCGGATTTGATGACCGGGCGGTTGTGTGCTGGATTGAGCGCAACGAATTCCTGCACCGGCATGTCGGCAAGCTGCGCGGCGACTTTTACGTCGATATCCGCAGTTTTCGTGATCGTTGCGAAGTAGGGCTGATTCGGAATGACCGGCAGGTCGAGCTGGGCCATGAGCGCCGGGCTGCTGAAGATGTTCTTCAGGGCCTGGAGCTTGGGTACGTAATTCTTCGTCTCGTTCGGCATCGACAGACTCTGATAGTCGGTCGGCAGGCCTTGTGCCTGATTCTTCGCAATGGCGCGTCCGACGGCGCCTTCACCCCAGTTGTACGACGCCAATGCAAGCTGCCAGTCGCCGTGCATTTCGTAGATCGATTGCAGGTAATCGAGGGCTGCGGCGGTCGAGGCGACGATGTCCCGGCGTTCGTCCTTCCACCAGTCCTGGTCCAGGTTGAAGTGCTTCCCGGTTGACGGAATGAACTGCCAGAGGCCCGATGCCTTCGAGCGGGACAGCGCCATCGGGTTGTAGGCACTCTCAACCATCGGCAGCAGCGCAAGCTCCATCGGCATGCCGCGTTTTTCGATTTCCTCGACGATGTGATGCATGTAGCGGCCGCTGCGCTCGACCATGCGTTGCAGATAGTCGGGGCGGTTCAAGTACCACTGCTGGTGCGATAGAACGAGGTCGCTGCTGATGTCGGGCATGGAGAAACCGTTACGGATTCTCTGGAAAAGATCGTCCGTTTCGGACGTGAGGTCGATCGCCTGGGTTACCTGCGGTTGATTGGGGATCTCGACCCGGGCGAATCCTTCGTCTGTCGAGCCCGGTTGGCTTGCTGCGCCTCGTTCGATGTCGGCCAGGCGCAAACTCGGCAGCGTCGTCGTTTGGGATTGTGAAGCCGTGCGCTCGGTTGTGCCGGTGGTGGCGCAACCGGAGAGAATTGCCAGCAGACCGATACAGGTGATCGCTGCCGTTCGTTTATTGGTTCGTGTCTTCATCCGTTATTCCTGTGCTTGTCCGCGTTCTGGGCGGGGCGGCAGTCCCACGGTATCAGGGAACGCCTGATCGAAGTTCCGTATAACAATCAGTCGATTATAGACGATGGCCGCACAATTGACAGGGTTTTGCCAGTGGCTGTAATTGCATCGTTCCGTTCGGATTGTTTGAACTTCCAAGGTCTGCATCGTCGAAGGCGCTTTCTTGGTGCCCGCTTGGTTCGCCAGCGTGAGGTTGGCGGAAGAGCGTAGATTCCCTTTTTAAAACAAGGGTTTCTAGACAGTGCCTGCGACAAAAGAGGTGGATTGTAACATCCGTAGAGCTGGGCGCCGCACCGATCCGTTCGAGCGCTGTCCGCACCTGTCGGGGCCTTCAATCAAAATGTGGTTTAATCCCGAGCCATGAATACTGAATCCACCAATGTCCCGGGCTCCGATGCGATCACGCCCAGGACAGTTGCGCTGATCGGAAAGTGTCAGGGGCGAGATATCGCGGAAGCGCTCTGTTTGTTGGCGAAGAATCTCTCGTTGAGGGGCATTCGCGTGGTCGTCGAGGAACTGACGGCGCGCAATGCGGAAGCGCTCGCCGAAATGCAGGACTGGCCGTGGTGTTCGTACGCGGAAATCGGCGAGCAGGCGGATCTGGCGATCGTGCTCGGCGGCGACGGAACGATGCTGAGTGCGTCCAGGCAACTGGCACGGTACGGCGTCTCGCTGGTCGGTGTGAATCAGGGGCGCCTTGGCTTCATGACCGACATCTCGCGCAGCGACATGCTGACGTGTATCGACGATCTGCTCGGCGGGAAATTTGCGCCGGAAAGCCGGATGCTGCTTGATGCGGCAGTTACGCGAAACGGCGAGGTGGTTGCCTCAAACCTGGCGATGAACGAGGTCGTCGTCGATAAAGGGGCTATCGGCCGCCTCATCGAGTTTGAATTGTTTATCGACGACAAGTTTGTGTACAACTTGCGTTCGGATGGGTTGATCGTCTCCACGCCGACCGGTTCGACCGCGTATTCGTTGTCGGCCAATGGCCCGATCGTGCATCCGTGCGTGGCTGGGATCGCGCTCGTACCACTTTGCCCGCATTCGCTTTCCAATCGACCGGTGGTCATCAGCGATCGCAATGAAATTGAAGTTCGCATCATTCGCGCCTCGGACTCGCGCGTCTATTTCGACGGCCAGGTCACTTTTGACCTGAAACCCGGTGATTCCCTGCGCATCCAGCGCTCCGAGTTTTCCATTACCCTGTTGCACCCGCCGGGTTACAGCTATTTCTCCATGCTGCGCAAGAAACTGCACTGGAGCGAGCAGCCCAAGGTTCACTAGTCCTTTCTGAGCGAAATCCCATCATGTTGCGACGGCTGACAATCCGAGACTTCGTTCTGGTCGATCGCCTCGAGCTTGAGTTCGCGACCGGGTTTGGTGCGCTCACCGGCGAGACCGGTGCCGGCAAGTCGATTCTGGTCGATGCGCTGGCGTTTGCGCTTGGCGATCGCGCCGATACGGGTTTGATCCGCAACGTGGCTGAGCGAGCCGAGGTTTCCGCAGAATTCGACCTGGCAGGTCTGCATGACGCCGAAGTCTGGCTGCGGGAGCGCGATCTCGACGCTGACGGCGGATTGCTGCTGCGGCGTGTCCTCGATGCCGGCGGCCGTTCCCGTGCCTACCTCAACGGTTCCCCGGTGACCGTTCAGCAGCTGCGCGAGGTGGCCGAGTCGTTGGTCGATATCCACGGCCAGCATGCGCATCAGTCCTTGCTGCGCAGCGATGCCCAGCGCTTGCTGCTGGATTCCCATGCAGGCCTGCGATCGTTGCAGGATGACGTTGCGGCTGCCTGGCGGTCATGGCGCGAGGCGCGCAATCTGCTCGATACTGCAAGTAGCGGCGCGGCGGCGCTGGCGGAGGAGAAGGAACAACTCGAGTGGCAGGTGCGCGAGCTGGAAATGCTCGGTTTCTCGGGCGAGGAGTGGGAACAGCTCAACATTGAACACAAACGTCTGGCCAACGCGACGCGCCTGGTTGAAGCAGCAAGGTTCTCCTTGGACGTCCTGGCCGAAAGTGAATCGGCGTGCGAGGCCCAGATAGAAGCCGCGGCGGATCGTATCGACGATTTGACCGAGTTCGACCCGGCTTTGTCCGAGGTGGGTGCCTTGCTGCATTCGGCGCAGACCGAGCTGGCCGAGGCGGTTTCGGCGCTGCGTCGTTACGCAGATCGGGTCGACCTCGATCCGCAACGCTTGAGCGAGGTCGAGTCACGGATCGATGCGGTGTTGAGCTGCGCGCGGAAATATCGAACCGTTCCGGACGAGCTGCCAGAGCTGCTGGAGCGTTGGCAGGGGCGTTTGTCCGTGCTCGGCGAAGCCGCGGATGTGGTTGCGCTGGAAGAGAAGGTTCAAACGGCGCGCAAGCGTTATGAGACGTTGGCTGGAAAGCTGACCAAAGCTCGCGCCGCGGCAGCGATCGCACTCGGCAAGGATGTCAGCAAGGTCATGCAGCAGCTGGCGCTGGCAGGTGGACGATTCGACGTGGCGCTGTTGCCCGTTGTTGCCGGGTCGGCGAACGGCAACGAACAGATCGAGTTCCGCATTTCCGGCTTGGCCGGCACCGATGCGCGTGCTTTGGCCAAGGTGGTCTCGGGCGGTGAATTGTCGCGTATCAGCCTGGCGATTCAGGTCGTGACCAGCCAGGCAGCGAGCGTTCCGACGTTGATTTTCGACGAGGTTGATGTGGGTATCGGTGGCGGTGTCGCCGAGGTCGTGGGCCGATTGCTGCGCGAACTGGGCGCAGAGCGGCAGGTTCTGTGCGTGACGCATTTGCCGCAGGTGGCAGCGCGTGCAAATTGGCAGTGGCAGGTGAGCAAGAGCGCGCAGAACGGTGTGCCTAGAAGTCGGGTTGTACAACTGGACGAGACGGGGCGAGTCGAGGAACTGGCGCGGATGCTGGGCGGTGTCGAAATCACGGCAATCACCCGGCAGCACGCCAGAGAAATGCTCGAAATCAACTAGATAGGCTTCAACCAGGAACCGTGCGGACTTCGCACGGCCCTCTAAAGAGGCCAGGCAAGATAATTGGAGGATTCATGAATTTGACAATCAGGGCACGCCTTTGGGCCATGGTCATCGTCAGCATCGTTGCACTGTTCGGTGTGGGAGCTGTCGGTTCCTGGACGACCCGTGCGGAGCAGGACACCGTCGTTTCGGTGATGGAAGGCACGATGCCGAGCATTTCGACGCTCGGGGAAATCCAGTCGGCGTTCCTGTCGTTGGAGGTTGATGCTTCGGGGCATATCGCGACCAAGGAACCGTCGATCAAGGACGCCGCGCAGAAGGGCGTCAGTGAATCATTCGCCAAGCTTGAGGCAGCCTTCGCCGCCTACGAGAAGCTGGTGAGTGACGAGGTCGAGAAGAAAATGTTGACGACGGAGAGGCAGTTGCTCGGTGAGTACATGCCGTTGGTGACGCAGATGATGGAAGCGTCGCGCGCATACGACGTTGATGCGGCCAGCGCCCTCATGTTCGGCAAACTGCGTCCGGCCAGCCAGAAGCTCAAGGAGGCGCTGCGCGCGCACGTCGAGTACAACCGGAAAGTGGCCGACGAGATTCGCGTGCGCGCGGAAAAACAGGCCTCGATCGGTGCCCTGATGTCGTGGGCCGTGATGATCCTTGGTGCCGGGATCGTCGGTCTCCTTGGTGTTCTCACGGTGCGCGGGATCGGTGGTACGCTGCGCGGCGTGCAGCAGACGGTTTCGCGAATCGGTCGCGATCGCGACTTCACGGCCCGTGTGCCGGTTGCTTCACGTGACGAGTTGGGTGATATGGCGATGACGCTCAATCGCCTGTTCGAACAGCTTCAGGAAGACCTGAGCCAGCTCAGAAGTGCCGCCGTCTCGGTGGCCGGTGCAGCGTCCGATATGGCCGTGAGTGCGACCATCGGCGCCGAGAACTCGGAGGCGCAGAGTCAGGCGGCCTCAGGCATGGCGGCGACGATGCAGGAACTGTCGGTGAGCATCTCCCATGTGGGCGATCAGGCGCTGGAGGCCCAGTCTCGGACGACAGAGGCGGGGCGTCTGGCAGATTCGGGTACCGAAGTGATCTCCGAAACGATTGAAGACATCAACGACATCGCCAGCGTTATCGATGGCTCGGCGACCCTGGTTGAAGACCTGCAACGGCAAAGCGGCCTGATTACATCGGTCGTACAGACGATTCGCGAGATTGCCGACCAGACCAATTTACTCGCACTGAACGCGGCGATCGAGGCAGCGCGCGCCGGAGAGCAAGGACGCGGCTTTGCGGTAGTCGCCGACGAAGTGCGCAAACTTGCCGAGCGTTCAGCGCGTTCGACGGAAGAGATTGCTGGAACCGTATCGAAGATTCAGGACAGCGCCCAGACCGTGGCCAGCAACATGGTGCAGACCGTGGTCAGCGTCAAGAAGACGGTCGGCCATGCCGGTGGTGCTGGCGAAGCGATACGCAAGATTGGTGAAAGCAGCGCACTGACGGTGAGCATGGTTTCCGAGATCACCGATGCCATCAAGGAACAAAGTAGCGCCAGCCAGAACGTCGCCAACCTTGTCGAGCAGATTGCGCGCATGGCTGACGCGGGTTCGGGGAGTGCGTCCCAAGGTGCGGCGACGGCAAAACGCCTGGATGGGCTGGCCAAAGACATACACGGTGTCCTCGCTGGGTACAAGTTGTAGCGGCTCGCCTCCACTGGAAAAACACACCTGCGCAGGCTAGTCTCTAGGACATAGCTCTTTGGTTTAAAGGTGTTTTCATGATCCAGAGCGTATCGGGCATTGCCGATCAGCGCGGTGTGTGGGCCGGAAGTTCCGGTCCGGGCAGCGCGCAGGTTTCGCGGCCGGGTGCGACGGTGGGTGAAGAAGCGCGTGGCGCATTAGCGTCCGGCCGGGTTTCTTCGAGCGGAACAAGCGAACCGACTCCGGATGAGCTGCGAGTAGTCCGGCAACTTGAGCAGACCGATCGGAAGGTCAGGGCGCATGAGCAAGCCCACCTGTCCGTCGGGGCGGACCTCGTGCGTGGCGGCGCAACCTACGGTTACGAGGTCGGGCCGGACAACAAGCGCTATGCCGTTAGCGGCGAAGTTTCGATCGATGCTTCGGCGGGCAAGACACCTGCGGAGACGATCCCCAAAGCGCAGCACATCCGTGCGACAGCCCTTGCTCCAGTCGATCCTTCGGCGCAAGACCACCGGGTTGCCGCCGCGGCTTCGCAAATGGAAATCGATGCCCGCATGGAATTGGCGCAACAGCGAAGCGACGAGATACGTTCGGGGGGCAGTGAAAATGGCGGCGCAGACTCCGCCTCGTCCTATCGCCAGCAGAAGAGCGACGATAACTCAGGCGATCGGATCGGTAGTTTTCTGAACGCTTTCGCCTGATTTGCGGATGACGTGCTAGGGCTTCTCGCCTTGGCTCTCCCGCTCCTTGTGCGGGCAGTCTTTCTTGATGCATTCGACGTAGAGGTAGAGTGCGTGGGCCTGCACGGCGAAGCCGCGATCCTTCGCGATTTTCTTCTGCCGGCGTTCGATTTCTTCGTCAACGAACTCTTCAACGCGCCCGCAATTGATGCATACCAGATGGTCATGGTGATGACCGATTTTCTTCTCGAATACCGCCTTGCCTGACTCGAAGTGATGTCGTTCGAGCAGACCCGCCTGCTCGAACTGGGTAAGCGCTCGATAGACGGTCGCCAGACCGATATCCATGTTCTCGCTGAGCAGCATGCGATAGACATCGTCGGCCGTCAGGTGCCGAACTTCCGCTTTTTCGAACAACTCGAGAATTCTAAGGCGCGGCGTCGTTGCTTTGAGTCCCAGGCTTTTCAGGTCGATTGTTGTGCTCATGGTTTGGCTGGTATGGCGGATAGAGGAGTCAGAATTTTCGGTTATGATATACCGCAGAATGAGTCTTAAAGCTTCACGTTAGTACTCGCGCGCCCTCCCGACCTATTAACCAAGAAACGCATCAAGCATGACATTCTCTCGATTTGCCGGAATCCTGTTTCTGGCAACAGTTCTTTCCGGTTGTTCCTCGGTGCCGCGAATTGTCAATGAATACAAGATTGACGTGCAGCAAGGCAATGTATTGACCCAGGAAATGGTGTCGCAGCTAAAACCCGGGCAAACCAAGGATCAAGTCAGGTTTATCCTCGGAACGCCGGTGTTGGCCGACGTGTTTCACGCCAATCGTTGGGATTACGTCTATCGGCTTCAGAAAGGCAGTACCGGGCTCGTCGAGGAGCGGAAGTTCACCGTCATCTTCGATGCTGATGGCAAGCTTGCGCGCGTTGCCGGTGACGTGACCGCTGCGCAGGAGTCAGCTGCTGCAGCGGCGCCGGTGGCGAGTACCCGAGAGATTGATCTCGGTTCGATCGATGCGGATGCCGTGGCTCCGCCGATCGAGGAAAAAGGGTTTTTCGGAAAAATGATGGAAAGTGTGGGGTTCTAGCATGAAGATCGCGATTGTTGGTGCCAGCGGGCGCATGGGGCGAATGCTCATCGAGTCGACCTTGAAAGACAGCAGTGTCGAGCTCGTCGCCGCGATCGATCAAGCCGGTACGTCGGCTGTCGGCAAAGATGCGGGCGAATTGGTCGGCATGCCGTGTGGCGTGACTGTCACTGAGGACATGGAGGTGGGAATCGCCAAGGCCGATTGCCTGATCGACTTTACACGGCCTGAGGGGACTCTCGAGCATCTGGCTGTTTGTCGTCGGCACAAGGTCGGCATCGTGATCGGCACTACCGGTTTTGGCGACGCGGGAAAGCAGGCGATCGCCGATGCCGCGCGCGAAATCCCGGTGGTGTTTGCTCCGAATATGAGCGTTGGTGTGAATGTGGTGTTCAAGCTGCTTGATATGGCATCCCGGATCTTGGCCGAAGGCTACGATATAGAGATTGTCGAAGCGCATCACAAGCACAAGATCGACGCGCCGTCCGGTACGGCGTTGCGCATGGGCGAGGTCGTTGCGCAGGCGTTGGGGCGTGATCTCAAGGAGTGCGCCGTCTACGGTCGGGAAGGTGTGACCGGCGAGCGCGATCCGTCGACGATCGGTTTCGCGACCGTTCGTGGTGGTGATATCGTCGGCGACCATACGGTGATGTATTGTGGAACCGGCGAGCGGGTCGAAATCAGTCACAAGGCGGGAAGTCGCATGCCATATGCGCTGGGAAGTCTTCGCGCAGCGCGTTTCCTGGCCGGCAAGAGCAATGGTTTGTTCGACATGCAGGATGTTCTTGGTTTGCGCTGAATGCTCGACAGTTGACGAGCTTTGTGGGCATTCGGCCACCGTTTGAGTGACGGTGCGCTCCTCGCAAGAGGTGTCGATGGGGTTTGGTAATTGCCGAGAGCGGGTGTTTCGGCTATAATCCACAGGTTTTCAAGCAGTTAAGCGGGATGGGCGCTTGCCCGTCCCGCTTTGCATATCTAGGCTACGGATCAGGAGTATTTCGTGTCGTTGCTACCCTCACTTCAACCCGCGATTCTCGCACTTGCCGATGGCACCGTATTCCGTGGTTACGCTATCGGCGCGCAAGGCGTCACCAGTGGCGAAGTCGTGTTCAACACGGCGATGACCGGCTATCAGGAAATCCTTACCGACCCTTCCTATTGCCGTCAGATCGTTACGCTGACCTATCCCCACATCGGCAATGTCGGCTGCAATGCCGAAGACTTCGAGTCCCGTGCCAATTTTGCCGCCGGCCTGGTTATCCGCGACCTGCCGATTCGCGCCGAGAGCTGGCGTTTGCAGGAAACGCTGCCGGACTACCTGAAGAAGCACGGCATTGTCGCCATCGCCGGCATCGACACGCGCAAATTGACGCGCATCTTGCGTGAAAAAGGTGCGCAAGCCGGGTGCATCATGGCCGTCGAGGTGGACGAGGCGAAGGCCGTCGCCGAAGCGCAAGCTTTCCCGGGCTTGGCCGGCATGGATCTGGCCAAGGTCGTGACGGTCGATTCGCCGTACGAATGGAAGGACGGTGAATGGACGCTCACCGGCTACCAATCCGCGCCGGAAGCCAAGTTCCACGTCGTCGCCTACGACTACGGCGTCAAGCGCAACATCCTGCGCATGCTCGCGGCGCGCGGCTGCAAGGTGACGGTGGTGCCGGCACAGACGCCGGCGGCCGAAGTTCTCCAGTACAACCCCGACGGAGTTTTCTTGTCGAACGGGCCGGGCGACCCCGAGCCGTGCGATTACGCGATCACTGCAATCAGCGAGTTGCTGGCGGCGGGCGTGCCGACCTACGGCATTTGCCTTGGTCACCAGTTGCTGGCGCTGGCGTCCGGCGCCAAGACGCTCAAGATGAAGTTCGGCCATCACGGCGCCAATCATCCGGTCAAAGATCTCGACACGCATCAGGTGCTGATCACCAGCCAGAACCACGGCTTTGCGGTCGATCCGGCAACGCTGCCGGCGAACCTGCGACCGACGCACGCCTCGCTGTTCGACGGGTCTTTGCAGGGCGTTGCCCGCACCGACGTACCGGCATTCTCGTTCCAGGGACACCCGGAAGCCAGCCCCGGCCCGCACGACGTGGCCTACCTGTTCGACCGTTTCATCAAGCTGATGCAAGACAAGCAGGCTGCAGGAAAGTAACTCATGCCCAAGCGTACAGATATCAAGAGCATTCTTATCATCGGCGCCGGCCCGATCGTCATCGGTCAGGCCTGCGAATTCGACTATTCCGGTGCGCAAGCCTGCAAGGCCCTGCGCGAGGAAGGCTACCGGGTCATTCTGGTTAATTCCAATCCGGCGACGATCATGACCGACCCGGAAATGGCCGATGTCACCTACATCGAGCCGATCACGTGGAAGGTCGTCGAGAAGATCATCGAGAAGGAGCGGCCCGACGCGCTGCTGCCGACGATGGGTGGCCAGACCGCGCTCAACTGCGCACTCGATTTGGCGAAGAACGGCGTGCTCGACAAGTTCGGCGTCGAAATGATCGGCGCCTCGAAGGAAGCGATCGACAAGGCCGAGGACCGCGAGAAGTTCAAGTCCGCGATGACCAGGATCGGTCTCGGCTCGGCGCGTTCGGCGACGGCGCACTCGATGGAGGAAGCGCAGCAGGTTCAGGCGATGATCGGTTTCCCGGTGATCATCCGTCCGTCGTTCACGATGGGCGGCTCGGGCGGCGGTATCGCCTACAACCAGGAAGAATTCGTCGAGATCTGCAAGCGCGGCCTTGAGGCATCGCCGACGCACGAACTGCTGATCGAGGAGTCGCTCATCGGCTGGAAAGAGTTCGAGATGGAGGTGGTTCGCGACAAGAAGGACAACTGCATCATCGTCTGCTCGATCGAGAACCTCGACCCGATGGGCGTGCATACCGGCGACTCGATCACCGTGGCGCCGGCGCAGACGCTGACCGACAAGGAATACCAGATCATGCGCGACGCCTCGGTGGCGGTGTTGCGCGAGATCGGCGTCGATACCGGCGGCTCCAACGTGCAATTCTCGATCTGCCCGACCGACGGGCGGATGATCGTCATCGAAATGAACCCGCGCGTCTCGCGTTCGTCCGCCCTCGCTTCGAAGGCGACCGGTTTCCCGATCGCCAAGGTCGCGGCCAAGCTGGCGGTCGGCTACACGCTCGACGAGTTAGCCAACGAGATCACTGGCGGCAAGACCCCGGCGTCGTTCGAACCTTCGATCGACTATGTCGTCACCAAGGTGCCGCGTTTCGCGTTTGAAAAGTTCCCGACCGCCGACTCGCGCCTGACGACGCAGATGAAGTCCGTCGGCGAAGTTATGGCGATTGGCCGCACCTTCCAGGAATCGTTCCAGAAAGCGCTGCGCGGCCTCGAAGTCGGTGTCGATGGCATGAATCAGCGCACGACCGACCGTGAAGAGTTGGAAAAGGAACTCGGCGAACCAGGGCCGGAACGTATCTGGTACGTCGGTGATGCCTTCGAAAATGGCTTCACGCTCGATGAAGTGCATCAACTGACGCACATCGACCCGTGGTTCCTGGCGCAGATCGAGGACATCATCAAGATCGAGATGCAACTCGACGACATGAAGCTCAACGATCTCGGCACGCCGATCCTGCGCGCCTTGAAGCGCAAGGGCTTCTCCGACCGTCGTCTGGCCAAATTGTTGAAGACGAGCGAAGCGCAGGTGCGCGCGCGTCGCCACCTGCTCGGCATCCGGCCGGTCTTCAAGCGCGTTGATACCTGCGCGGCCGAGTTCGCGACGAGCACGGCGTACATGTATTCGACCTATGAGGAAGAGTGCGAATCGAAGCCGAGCGACAAGAAAAAGATCATGGTCCTTGGCGGCGGCCCGAACCGCATCGGCCAGGGCATCGAGTTCGACTACTGCTGCGTGCACGCCGCGCTGGCGATGCGCGAAGACGGCTACGAAACGATCATGGTCAACTGCAATCCGGAGACCGTGTCGACTGACTACGATACGTCGGATCGCCTGTATTTCGAGCCACTGACGCTGGAAGACGTGCTCGAAATCGTCGCAATAGAAAACCCCGTCGGTGTCATCGTCCAGTTCGGCGGTCAGACCCCGCTCAAGCTGGCGCGTGACCTGGAAGCCAACGGTGTGCCGATCATCGGCACTTCGCCGGACATGATCGACGCGGCCGAAGACCGCGAGCGCTTCCAGCAATTGCTGCACGACCTCGGTCTCAAGCAGCCGCCCAACCGCACGGCGCGTGCCGAAGCGGAGGCGTTGAAACTCGCTGACGAAATCGGCTACCCGCTGGTCGTCCGCCCGTCCTATGTGCTCGGTGGCCGCGCGATGGAAATCGTGCATGAGCCGCGCGACCTCGAACGTTACATGCGCGAGGCGGTCAAGGTCTCGAACGATTCGCCGGTATTGCTCGACCGCTTCCTGAACGACGCGATCGAAGTCGATATCGATGCGCTGTCGGACGGCAACGAAGTGATCATCGGCGGCGTCATGGAGCACATCGAACAGGCCGGGGTGCACTCGGGCGACTCGGCGTGCTCGCTGCCGCCGTACTCGCTGTCGAAGGAAATCCAGGACGAACTGCGTCGTCAGACCAAGCTGATGGCCAAGGGACTCAACGTTTGCGGCCTGATGAACGTGCAGTTCGCCATCCAGAACGGCGTGGTCTATGTCCTCGAAGTGAATCCGCGCGCTTCGCGTACCGTCCCCTTCGTCTCCAAGGCGACCGGCCTGCAACTGGCCAAGGTGGCGGCGCGCTGCATGGCCGGTCAATCGCTGGTCAGCCAGGGTGTGACGAAGGAAATCATCCCGCCGTATTTCTCGGTCAAGGAAGCCGTTTTCCCGTTCAACAAGTTCCCCGGTGTCGACACCATCCTCGGTCCGGAGATGAAGTCGACGGGCGAGGTGATGGGCGTGGGCCGCTCCTTTGAGGAGGCATTCGTCAAGAGCCAGATGGCGGCGAGCGTGAAACTTCCGGTCGCCGGCAAGGTCTTCATCAGCGTCAAGGATTCGGACAAAGACAAGGTCATCGCCATCGCGCGTGACCTGCACGCGGCCGGATTCAGCCTGCTGGCGACGCGCGGTACCGCAGCGACGATCTCGCAGGCGGGCATTCCGGTGGTCGTGGTGAACAAGGTCACGGAAGGCCGTCCGCACATCGTTGATATGATCAAGAACAACGAGATTTCGCTGATCGTCAATACCGTCGACGAGAAGCGCAAGGCGATCAACGATTCGCGTTCGATCCGGACGTCGGCGTTGGCGGCGCGCGTGACGATGTATACGACCGTCTGGGGCGCTGAAGCCGCTGCGGTCGGCATGAAGAATCGCGGCGAACTCGTGGTTTATCCGATTCAGACACTGCACGCGGAAATCAACTAATCTTTCCCCAAGCCGCCGGTAACCCCGCGTTTTCGCGGGCCGGCGGTTTTGCTTTGGTAGCCAACGAATATAGCGAGTAACGAAAATGAATAAAGTACCCCTGACGATCAACGGCGCCGAGCGCTTGCGTGCAGAATTGCATCAATTGAAAACGGTGGATCGTCCGAACGTGATTGCTGCGATCGCCGAGGCCCGATCGCACGGCGATCTCTCGGAAAATGCCGAGTACGATGCGGCGAAGGAGCGCCAGGCCTTCGTCGAAGGACGCATCAAGGAAATCGAGGGCAAACTGTCGAATGCGCAGATCATCGACCCCAAGCTGCTCGATGCAGACGGGCGGTGCGTGTTCGGTTCGACGGTGGAGCTCGAGGATCAGGATACGGGCGCGCAGGTCTGCTACCAGATCGTCGGCGAAGACGAGGCGGACATCAAGGAGAGCAAGATTTCCGTCAACTCTCCGATCGCCCGTGCGCTGATCGGCAAGTTCTCCGGCGATATCGCACAAGTCCAGGCGCCGGGCGGCCTGCGCGAGTATGAAGTGCTGGACGTTCGTTACGAATAGTCAGTCGCTGCGTATGCGGTCTTGCGGGCGGCGATGGCACCCCGCAAGACGATGGAGGATGACTTGCGGCGTTACTTGCGGGTGCTGCCCTGAAAGCTGCGTTTGCTACGCGCTGATTCCACTCTTGCGCGACGTGACGGTGCCGGCTTCGATTTATCCTCGGGTGCAGGGCGCCAGATTACGAGAAGTTTGCCAATGTGCTGAACCGGCGCCGCGCCCAGTTGTTCGCAAATGGACGACAGATACTGATCACGAATTTCACGTTCGTCGTTATAGACGCGAATCTTGATCAGTTCGTGGCTTTCCAGGCTTCTTTCAATTTCTTTCAGCACCGATTCCGACAAACCGTTCTGGCTGATCGAAACGACGGGGTTCAGTGCGTGTGCGCTTGCGCGCAGGGCGCGACGTTGTTCGGATGTAATATCAAGCATTTGGGCAACCTTTTCAAAGAACGCATTTTACCGAGTTTTAGACGATGAAACGTACCCGAACGAGCAATGCGTGGTTGCGCGAACACGTGAACGATACCTACGTGCAGCGGGCTAAGGCCGAAGGCTATCGCTCGCGTGCCTCGTTCAAGCTCATGGAAATCGACGATCGCGACCGTTTGATTCGGCCAGGCGAAGTTGTGGTTGATCTGGGGGCAACGCCCGGCGGCTGGTCGCAAGTTGCGGCCAAGCGTCAGAAAGGCCATGGGCGGGTCATCGCGCTTGATCTGCTGGAACTCGACCCCTTGCACGGTGTCGAGTTCCTTCAGGGCGACTTCCGCGACGAGAGCGTGCTGCAAGCGCTCGAGGCAGCCTTGGACGGCGCGAAAGTGGGGCTTGTACTTTCCGACATGGCCCCCAATATGTCAGGGGTAGTGGTGTCCGATCAGGCGCGCGTCATGCATCTGGCCGAGTTGGGGCTCGACTTCTCGCGCAACTGGCTGAAACCGGAAGGTGCTTTCCTGGTCAAAGTGTTTCACGGCTATGGATACGAGGACTTCGTCAAGGAGATGCGCAAGATCTTCGCCGTGGTGACGACCCGCAAGCCGGATGCTTCGCGCGACCGTAGTCCGGAAGTGTACTTGTTGGGCCGGGGACTGAAAGGTTGAGGTTCTTTGTCGCCGTGTGGAGACGCCTACGCGGCATGAGAAGGTTTAGAATGGTGTCTTTGCCAAATACCGTAACTTCCAAGGTGTTCCTTGGGGTGCGTCGATACTGAGGTGCTGCATTTTGAATAACATGTTCAAGAATCTGGCCGTATGGCTTGTTATCGGTCTGGTGCTGATGACGGTCTTCAACCAGTTTAATTCACGCCAGACGCCGCAGGCCTCGATGGAGTATTCGCAGTTCATGGAAGAGGTTGGCAAGGGCTCGATCTCGAAGGTGGTGATCGAGGGGCGCATACTGAAAGCGACGACGACCGACGGCCGCAAGCTGACATCTTATGCGCCGGCTGACCTATGGATGGTGTCGGATCTCCTGAAGCATGGCGTCAAGGTTGAAGCGAAGCCGGAAGAAGAGCAGTCCTTCCTGATGAGCATCTTTGTCAGCTGGTTCCCGATGCTGCTGCTGATAGGAGTCTGGGTGTTTTTCATGCGGCAGATGCAGGGCGGAGGCAAGGGCGGCGCCTTCTCGTTCGGCAAAAGCAAGGCGCGCTTGCTCGACGAATCAACCAACAGTATTACCTTCGGGGACGTTGCAGGGTGCGACGAGGCGAAGGAAGAAGTTTCCGAACTCGTAGATTTTCTGCGCGACCCCTCCAAGTTCCAGAAACTGGGCGGGCGCATTCCGAAAGGTGTGCTTCTGGTCGGCAACCCCGGAACCGGCAAGACTTTGCTGGCAAAAGCGATCGCTGGCGAAGCCAAGGTGCCGTTCTTCTCGATCTCGGGTTCTGACTTCGTCGAGATGTTTGTCGGGGTTGGCGCAGCGCGTGTTCGCGATATGTTCGAGAACGCCAAGAAGCATGCGCCGTGCATCATTTTCATCGACGAACTCGATGCCGTCGGACGTCAGCGCGGCGCCGGATTGGGTGGCGGCAATGACGAGCGAGAGCAGACGCTGAACCAGATGCTCGTCGAGATGGACGGTTTCGAAGGGAGCACCGGGATTATCGTGATCGCGGCGACCAACCGTCCCGACGTTCTTGACCCGGCGCTGATGCGCCCGGGCCGTTTCGATCGCCAGGTCGTTGTTCCGCTGCCGGACATTCGCGGTCGCGAGCAGATCTTGATCGTTCATATGCGCAAGGTTCCGCTGTCGCCCGACGTCAAGGCCGATATCATTGCACGTGGTACACCGGGTTTCTCGGGCGCCGACCTGGCCAACCTGGTCAATGAGGCCGCCTTGTTCGCCGCGCGCGGCAACAAGCGTCTGGTCGACATGGAAGACTTCGAGAAGGCCAAGGACAAGATCATGATGGGCGCCGAGCGCCGCAGCATGGTGATGAACGAGGAAGAGAAGCTGAATACGGCTTATCACGAGTCGGGCCACGCCGTGGTGGCGAAGCTGGTGCCGAAGTCCGATCCGGTGCACAAGGTGACGATCATCCCGCGCGGTCGTGCGCTCGGCCTGACCATGCAATTGCCGGAGGAAGATCGCTACGCCTACGACCGGACGTACTTGCTCAGCCGCATCGCCGTGCTGTTCGGTGGCCGTATCGCCGAAGAACTGTTCATGAACCAGATGACGACGGGCGCTTCGAATGACTTTGAGCGTGCGACGCAGATGGCGCGCGACATGGTGACGCGCTACGGCATGTCGGACGTCCTGGGGCCGATGGTCTATGGGGAAAATGAAGGTGAGGTGTTCCTCGGCCGTTCGGTAACGACGCACAAGAACATGTCCGAGGCGACGATGCAGAAGGTTGATCTGGAGATTCGCCGCATCATCGACGACCAGTACGGCTTGGCGCGCAAGCTTCTCGAAGAGAATCGCGACAAGGTCGAGGCGATGACCAAGGCGCTGATGGAGTTGGAGACGATCGACGCTGATCAGATCGACGACATCATGGCCGGAAAACCGCCGCGTCCGCCAAAGCAGCCGCAGTTCAAGGGGCCGGATTCGTCCGAGACTCCGCCGGACGCTGCGCCAAGCGCTACGGCCGCGGCCTGAGAGTTTTCAGAGTTACCTGACCGGAGGAGTCGATGGCTCCTCCGGTTTTTTTACGTCGAGGATTCTGCGTATGCTGAGCTGTGGCCGCTACAACCTGACGCTTGAGCGCCCTCTGGTCATGGGCATCGTCAATCTGACGCCGGACTCCTTTTCGGGGGACGGCGTCGGGACCGATACCGCGCGCGCCGTGGCGCATGCGCACCGTCAGATCGAAGCCGGAGCCGATCTCCTTGACCTCGGCGCCGAATCGTCGCGTCCCGGGGCGACTCCGGCCTCGCTGGATGAGGAACTGGATAGGCTGCTGCCGGTGCTGGAGGCGCTGGCCGGATGTCCCGTGCCGATTTCCGTCGACACCTACAAGCCGGAGGTGATGCGCGCAGCCGTCGATCACGGAGCCTCGATGATCAATGACATCTACGGTTTTCGTTGGCCGGGAGCGATCGAAGCGGTCGCTGCAAGCAATTGTGCCCTGTGTCTGATGCACATGCAGGGCGAGCCGTTGACCATGCAAGCGGCACCGCACTACGACGACGTGGTCGGCGAGGTGAATCGCTTCCTCGGCGAACGGGTTGCGATACTCGTCGACGCGGGTGTTGCGCGGGAGCGAATTGTGCTCGATCCAGGTTTCGGTTTTGGCAAGACGCTCGAGCACAACCTGACCATGCTGCGTCGGCTTGCGGAGTTTCGCCTCGCAGGGCTGCCGGTGCTGGCCGGGATGTCGAGAAAGTCGATGCTCGGCATGATCACCGGTCGTCCGGTTGACCAGCGCCTCGCTTCGAGCATCGCTGCGGCGATGATCGCGGCCCAGCACGGCGCAAGCATCCTGCGGGTTCATGACGTGGCCGAAACGCGTGATGCGCTGGCGATCTTGCTGGCGGCTGGCCTCTGAGTCGGCGCGGGTCGGCGGATCAATGTCCGTGGCAGACGCCAGCGCATGACAATCAGCTGTCTTCTCTGCTAGGCTCAAAAGCGGTGCGACTGGCAGCGGGCTGGTCGGTGACGACGAGGTGCGAAGAGAAAGCCGATGGCGAAGGAAATCGAACTCAAACTGGGGCTGCCGGCGAGTCATGCACGGCGGGTGACGGCGCATCCACTCCTGGCCGGATACAAGCCGCAGCGGTACCGGTTGTTCAACACTTATTACGACACGCCGGAGTTCGATCTGCGCAATCGCGGGATTGCGTTGCGCTTGCGGCGCAAGGGCTGGTCGACCTGGCTGATGACGGTCAAGGGCGGCGCTTCGGGTGCCGGCGGGCTGGCCCAACGCAGCGAATGGGAAGCGCCGACGCAGCCCGGCGTGTTCGATTTCAGCATCGTCGGTGACGAGGCGCTGCGGGAACTGCTTGAATCCTGTCATGCCCGGCTGCAGGCCGTGTTCTCGACGGATTTCACGCGCACCGCCTGGATTGTTCCGCATGGCGGCGCGGTGATCGAGGTTGCGCTCGATCGCGGGAAACTGAACGCCATCGATCCGGACGGCGACGCCGGGAGCGTTACGGCGCCGATTTGCGAACTCGAACTTGAGCTTGTCGAGGGCGAGTCGTCCGATCCGCTGTTTGACCTCGCAATCGGTCTGGGCAAGGACATCAATCTGCATCCGGAGATCGTCAGCAAGGCGGAACGCGGCTACGCGCTCGCCGATCCGGCATTCCTGAGGCCGGTGAAGGCGTCGCCCTCGCCGCTGGACAAGGCAATGTCGCCGCTTGAGGCCTTCCGCGCGATAGCGCTCGCCTGCGTGCTGCACTTGCAGCGCAACGAAGCCGGTGCCATTGCCGGGAACGATCCCGAGTTCGTGCATCAGGCGCGTGTCGCCATTCGCCGCTTGCGTTCCGCGTTCCGGCTTTTCGCCCCGGCGCTGTCGCCCGAGTTCATTACGATTTATGTGCCGCGCTGGAAGGCCCTGGCGGGCGATCTCGGGGACGCCCGCGACTGGGACGTGTTTCTCGACGAAACACTGGCGCCGCTGGAAGAAGCCTTTCCCGGCGACGCCGACCTGGCGATCCTGCGCAAAAAGGGCGAGGCGGCCAAGGTCAAGGCGCAGCTTTCGGCCGGGAGTGCATTGTCGCAAGCCGAATACAACCGGCTCATGCTGGCTTTTTCCGCAGCGCTTCTGCGGAATGAAGGACCGACGATCGCGCCGGCAGTCGGCAAGTCGGTTCGGCGTCTGCGCGGATTCGCCCGTCGGCGTCTGCGCAATCGCGCGCGTGCGGTGAGCGAACTTGCCCGCGATCACGGCAAGATGAACGCCGAGCGGCGGCACGAGTTGCGCATTGCCTTCAAGAAACTGCGCTATGCGCTCGATTTCTTTGCGCCGCTCTTTCCCGGCAAGCGACTCGCGGCTTATCAGGCCTCACTGGTCGCGATCCAGGATCTGCTCGGAACACTCAACGACCAGGTGACGGCCGCGCGCCTGATCAAGGAACTGCACCCCAAGGGCGAGCCGCAGCCGCTGACCAAGGGCTGGATTGCCGGTCGAACGCAGTTGCTGTTGAGCGCCTTGAGCGCCGAGTTAAGGCGCTTCCTCGCTTGCCGTTGCCCGTGGGATTGAATGAGCTGGCGACGTCGGGTACGGGTACTGATGTTTCCGTAGCCTGCTTGCGGTAGTATCCGCGCCCTCAGTGATCCGAACGCGATAAAGGAGAGGGAATGTTCTGGAATGCCCACAAAAAGGCCGAAGCGCTCGAGTCCGCTCTCGCTCAGGCGACGTCGAAGATCGACGCGCTGACGGCCGAGAATGAACGGCTGCGTGCTCAACTGTCCAGCCACGAGGACGGTCTGGAACAACAGCAACGGGAACTATCGTCTCTCCGTTCGGTGATCACGCATCTGGCGGTATTCAGCCAGACGCTCGCCGGCTCGCAGCAAAGCCTCGGACAGATGGCGAACCTGTTGCGCGAAGAGCGCAACGAGGCCATCGAAGCGGCTGAGGTTTCGGTGACCAGCGGTCAGACGACGACCGAAATCGCGTCGAATCTCCACCGCCTGGCGCAGGATTCGTGCGCGGCGGCGAGTTCGGTCGATACGCTTGCCAAACAGGCAGGCCAGATCAGCGCGATCGTGCAGTTAATCCACGAAATTGCCGATCAGACGAACCTGCTTGCCTTGAATGCGGCGATCGAGGCGGCGCGCGCGGGTGAATCCGGGCGTGGGTTTGCCGTGGTCGCGGACGAAGTGCGAAAACTCGCCGAGCGCACGGCCAAGGCGACCACGGAAATCGAGACGCTCGTCTCCAGCGTGCGCCAGAACTCGGCGACCGCCAAGAGCGCGATGGAAGTGCTGTCGGCGTCGGCCGACGACTACAGCCAGCGCGGCAACAAGGCGACCGAGAGCATGGCGCTGCTCGTCCGGTTGTCGAGGAAGATGGAGCTGGTGATCGCCGGTAGCGCGCTCAAGAGCTTCGTCGAAGTGGCCAAGGTCGATCACCTGGTCTTCAAGTTCCGCATCTACATGGGGCTCTTCGGCATCGCCGAACTCAAGCCGGGGCAGGTGGCCGCGCATACCGACTGCCGGCTGGGCAAGTGGTACTACGAGGGCGAAGGGCGGGCGTGCTTCAGTCGCTTGGCGGGCTACAAGGCGCTCGAAGCGCCGCATATCGACGTGCACAAATTTGGCGTGGCGGCGGTAGAGGCCAAGGCCGCTGGAGAGATGGGCGCCATGTTGCGCCACGTGGAAGCGATGGAAGCGGCGAGCATCCTGGTCGTCGAAAACCTCGATCGCATGTCCGAGGTCGCGATGAAAGAACCGGCCTTGCTCTGCCACGAGTGATGCGACTT
Organism: Propionivibrio sp.; assembly: GCF_017995515.1. Lineage (GTDB taxonomy): Bacteria > Pseudomonadota > Gammaproteobacteria > Burkholderiales > Rhodocyclaceae > Propionivibrio. The sequence continues at coordinate 7,379 of NZ_JAGOIT010000039.1, read as the reverse complement.
CCCGATGATCGCGCTGCGTCGATCATCGGGGCGATTCATGTTGCTTAAGCAGCCAATTCAAAGACTTGCGTCGAACGTTCGAGGTCGACGTCCTGGCGTTCGCCGAGCTTCACCATGCCGTGCCGTTCGAGCTGGGCGAGGAGTGCCGGAATGGCGTCCTTGCCGATGCCGTAACCGGACAGGCGGGTCGGCACCTGCATCGCTTCGAAGAACTGACGGGTCTTCTCGATCGCCTGGTCGATCCGCGCATCGGCATCGCCATCCTTGAGATTCCAGACACGCTCGGCGTACTGCAGCAGCTTTTCGCGCTTTTCCGCACGGCGGACCTGCAGCATGGCCGGGAGGACGACCGCGAGCGTTTGCGCGTGGTCGAGCCCGTGCAAGGCGGTCAGTTCGTGGCCGAGCATGTGCGTCGCCCAGTCGTTCGGCACACCGGCGCCGATCAGTCCGTTGAGCGCCAGCGTCGCCGTCCACATGATGTTGGCGCGCACCGCGTAGTTCTCCGGCGCCTGCAGCGCCTTCGGCCCTTCCTCAATCAAGGTCAGCAGCAGACCTTCGGCGAAGCGGTCCTGCACCTTGGCGTCGACCGGGTAGGTGAGGTATTGCTCGGTGATGTGCACGAAGGCGTCGACGACGCCGTTGGCGACCTGGCGGGCGGGCAGGGTGTAGGTCTTGGTCGGATCGAGCACCGAGAAGCGCGGATAGAGCCGCGAGTTGGAAAAGGCCAGCTTGTCGTTGCTCGCGCGGCGCGTGATGACCGCGCCGTTGTTCATCTCGGAGCCGGTGGCCGGCAGGGTGAGGACGCTGCCAAAGGCGACCGCGCTCTTCACCGGCGCACGCTTGGCGAGGATGTTCCACGGTTCGCCGGCGAACGGAATCGCCGCGGCGATGAATTTGGTGCCGTCGATCACCGAACCGCCGCCGACGGCGAGCAGAAAGTCGACGTTTTCGCGGCGCGCCAGTTCGACGGCCTGCATCAGCGTCTCATACGTCGGATTCGGCTCGATGCCGCCGAACTCGAAGAGCGTGTAGCCGGGCAACGCGGCCTTGACCTCGGCGAGCGTACCGGTCTTGACGACGCTGCCGCCGCCGTAGGTGATCAGCACGCGCGCGCTGGCAGGAATTTCGCGCGCGAGGTCGGCAATGCGGCCCTGGCCGAAGAGGATGCGGGTCGGGTTGTGGAAGGTGAAGTTGTTCATCGTCGGTGTCTCCAAAGAGCCGCAGTGCGGCGTTGATGAAACAGGGGGAAGTTCGGACGTCGTTAATTCTGCTCGCTCTCGCGCGCTCCGCGCAGCGCCTCGGCCAGCTGAAAGACCGACATGGCGTAGAAGCTCGAACGGTTGTAGCGCGTGATGACGAAAAAGTTGTCGAAGCCGGCCCAGTATTCGGTCGGCTGGTTCGGTGTGACCAGATCGATCAGGGCGGCCGGCCGGTCGGCGTCGCCCTCGGCGACGACGCCTTGCCGGGCGAGCGCGTAGAGCGGTTGCTCCGGCTTGATGCCGGCGGCGATCAGCGCGCTCGGGTCGCCGGTGACCGTGGCCGGGACGGCGACCGGCGCTTTGGGCTGCCAGCCGTGCATGTTGAGGAAGCGGGCGACGCTGCCGATGGCGTCGGCGGTGCTGTCGCGCAGGTCGATGCGGTCGTCGCGGTCGAAATCGACAGCAAAGTTACGCTGGCTGCTCGGCATGAACTGCGGGATGCCCATGGCGCCGGCGTAGGAGCCCTTGATGCTGAGCGGGCTGACGCCGTTCTCGCGCGCCATCAGCAGGAACTGTTCGAGCTCCTTGCGAAAGAAGGGCGCGCGTGGCGGGTAGTCGAAGGCGAGCGTGGCCAAGGCTTCGAGCACGCCGAAGCTGCCCATGTTCTGCCCGTACTCGGTCTCGACGCCGATGATGGCGACGATGATTTCCTGCGGCACGTCGTAGATCGCTTCGGCGCGCGCCAGGTCGGCGCCGTTCTCCTGCCAGAAGACGAGACCGTTGGTGATCCGCCGCTCGGTGAGGAAACGCGCCCGGTAGCGCTGCCAGGAGCGCTGCTGCTCTGGCACGGCGGCTGGCTTGATCAGCTTCAACACGGTGCTGTTTGAGCGAATGCTGTCGAACTGCTTCGTGAGATGCGTGACGTCGAAGCCGTATTCTTCGTGCATCGCCTCGATGAAGGCGGGAACGTCCGGATGCGCGCCGAACGGCGGGGTTTTCGCCGCCTGTTTTGCAGCCTGGGCGTTGAGCGGTGAAAGGCAGGTAAGTAGGCAGGTAAGCAGGCCGGCGACGAGGGCGAACTTCGTTAGTGATTGCCTGTATTGGCCAAATGGTGTGACTTGCTTCTTCAAATCAATGATCTCCGAGTTGGCGTCTCTTTAAGCCGCCGTGTGCATTCTTTCAGTTTGTTCAGCTGCTCCGCCGTGCCGGTGCCGTAGTGCAGGTCGGCGAACAGTCCGGCAGCTTCGTGCGCCAGCGCGCCGAGGGCGGGTTGAACTTCGGCCACGCGTGCGGCAAAGGCCAGCGGTCCTTCCCAAGTCTCGCGCTGCACTCCCAGGCGCGCCAGCCGCTTGCAGAAGGCATCCCAGGCGCGTTGTGCCGGCGTCGCGCTGCTGCGCTGGACCAATGTCCACGCGGTGACGGCAAGTAGCGCAATGCCGCAGAAGACAGCGAGCGCTGCGGTCATCGTGCGCCAGTCCGGATCGCTCAAGCCCAGTCGCGACAGCACCTCGCGCTGCCGCTCGGGATTGTAACCGAGCACCCACTGGTTCCAGGCGTTGTTGGCCGCCTCCCAGCGGTTGCGCAGGTCGCGCAGCCAGTCGGTTTCGATGCGGATGATCGCCGGCAGCGGGTCGCTCGCCGGCAACGCCGCCTCGATGCCGCTTTCGATGCGCGACGGCGCCACGGCCGCGGTCGGGTCGACGCGAATCCAGCCTTGCCCCTCGAACCAGATTTCGGCCCAGGCGTGGGCGTCGGACTGGCGCACGGTGAGGTAGCCGTCGACCGGGTTGATCGCGCCGCCCTGGTAGCCGGCAACGACGCGCGCCGGAATGCCGGCCGCGCGCATCAGGAAGACGTAGGCCGAGGCGTAGTGCTCGCAGAAGCCGCTGCGCGTGTCGAACAGGAACTCATCAACCGCCTGTTGCCCGAGCAGCGGCGGCCGCAAGGTATAGTGGAACGGCTCCTGCCGGAAATGCAGCAGAGCCGCGTTGGAGATCATCTGTGGCGACTTGAATGTCGCCTTCCATTCCGCGGCCAGCGCGCGGGCGCGTGGATTGAGTCCCGGCGGTAGCGCTCGCGCCAGTTTGAGCAAGCCTGCGTCTTCGTTCCGGTTGACCGAAAAATCGACGGACGAAGCGAATGAAAAGCGCGTGCGCGAGCGAATCCGCTCGCGCGCAAGCGTCTCCAGCGTCGGCGCGAGGATGGCGTCTCTCGGCAGCGTCACCGGCAGGTCGAGCGCCAGCAGCCAGCGCTGATTGTGCGGTTCGAGCGTCGTCACGTAGCGGTACGGTGTGCCGCGCGTTTCGATCGTCGGTGGCTTTTGCGTCGGTTGGGTTGCTTGCTGATAGTTCTGCCCGGTACGCGCAGTGTTCCAGTTCTGCCCGTCGTAATCGTTGAACACCGGGCCACGCCAATAGAGCTGCGCTTGATCGGGCGCCTTGCCGTCGAACTTGACGCGAAAGGCGATGGCGCCGGAGAGGATGAGGTCGTTCAGCGAACCCGGCGCCATGCGCTCCGAAAGCCCGCTCAGACCGGAATGCGCATCCTGCGGCAAGCCCCAGAGCGGGCCGGAAACACGTGGAAAGAGCATGAAGGCGATGAGCATGAAGGGCAGCGCCTGCGCCAGCATCAGGCCGGCGTATCGGACGATGAGGAGCGGCGGTTGCCGGCCGCCATACACCCGGATGAGCGTGGCGGTGAGCAGCGTCGCGCTGGCCAGCAGCCAAAGCCCGGTCGGAATGGTCTGCGAATAGAAGTAGTGCGTTAGCAGCAGGAAAAAACCGAGCATGACGACGACGATGGCATCGCGCTGTGAGCGCATCTCCATCGGCTTGAGGGCCATGAAGAAGACGAGCAGCGCGACGCCGGCATCGCGGCCGAACAGCGTGCGGTACTCCCAGCCGATGCCGGCGGCACCGGCAATAACGAAGAGCGCCAGCTGCCAGCGTGCCGGCAAGCCTGCTTTCTTCCGCCACAACACGCCGCGCCAGACGATGGCGCTGCCGACGAGTGCGACGAGCCAGAGCGGGACGTTACCCACGTGCGGCGCGGCCGTGGCCAGCGCGACGGCGAGCAGCCAGGGAATCGCCCCCGGGTCGATCGGCATCGACGGTCTCGCCTTCCTAGCCATACAGTGCCAGCGCCTCCAGGCACTTGTTGCGGTGCGTATCGCCCTGATCCGGCACGATGGTCTGCCCCGGCAGGTCGAGGCCGTAGCGCACGTGGGCCGCTTCGGCGGCGAGTACCCAGCCGGCGAGAATCGATAGCCGCGATTCCAGTGAAGCGTCGGCTGGCGCAAGGTCCAGGTCGAACCAGAGTTCTTCGCTCGCGCCGCCTGTAAACTGCTTGATCAGCAGCGGGCGGTGTTCGATGTCGCGCGCGACGGCCTTCCAGGCGATGTGGCGCGGCGAGTCGTTGGGCTGATAGACGCGCAGGCCGGAAAAGTCTTCCTGTCCGCGTTCGCCGTGATGCTGGCCGGTATGCGCCGTGACGGCCGAGATCGGCAGCGGCGTCTCGATCGGCTTTGGGTAGACCACGCAGGAGAACGGCGGGTGCGGGTAGCTCCAGGCGCGGAAGAGGCCGAGCGGATAGCGCGTCGTGAGCGTGATTCGGCCCGGATCGTAGCGGCCACGATTAGCAGTCCGGCTGGTCAGGAGTGCGGTCGTGCGATCGTTGCCGGGCACGTCGATCGTCGTGCCCGGTTCGTCTATGAACGAGAGAGCGAGCGAACGTCGCGGGTAAGCGCGCGTGTTTTCGACGCTGAGCGGGAAGCGCGCAAGATCGCCGGCAAAAACGGGGTCGACGCGACCGGGCATCAGCCGCAACGCAACCAGATTGCGGAAGGTATGCACCATGGCGACGATGCCGAGGCCGGCGAGCAGGAAGACGAGCGCGTGGCCGAGGCTGAGGTCGTAGTTGATCGCACCGAGCAGCATGACGATGAGCACGACGACGAAGAGCAGCCCTACGCGCGTGGGGACGATGAAGATGCGCCGCTGCGTGAGGACGATGGGCAGCTGTTCGTCGCGACCGAAACGGAACAGCCATTGCCGCAGCGACTGAACGATCGACATCAGCGGATCGGTGTGGCGTGGATCAACCCGGCGATGTCCTCCGTGCGCGCATGGCCGGCGCTGGTGGCGAGACGCAAGCGGTGGCAGGCAATGCTCGGCAGGACGGCCTGCACGTCTTCCGGCAGCACCATGCTTCGCCCTTCGATGAAGGCCCAGGCGCGTGCAGCGGCGAGCAGGGCCAGTGCCGCGCGCGGACTGAGGCCGTGGATGAACTTCGCGCTGTTACGCGTGGCTTCAACCAGCGTCTGCACGTAGTCGAAAATCGGCGGCGCGACGTGCACGGCCGCGGCTTCCTTCTGCAAGGGCATCAGCTGATCGGGCGTGAAACACGCGGCGAGCTCCGGCAGATGCTCGCGGCGGCCGCCGCCTTCGAGCAGGGCGCGCTCGGCCGCGCGATCCGGGTAGCCGAGTTCGATACGCATCAGGAAGCGGTCGAGCTGCGATTCGGGCAGCGGAAACGTGCCGATCTGGCTCGACGGATTCTGCGTGGCGATGACGAAGAACGGTTCGGGCAGCGGCCGCGTTTCGCCTTCGATCGTGACCTGGCGCTCTTCCATCGCCTCGAGCAGCGCGCTTTGCGTTTTGGGCGTGGCGCGGTTGATTTCGTCGGCGAGGAGAATCTGCGAGAACAGCGCACCGGGGATGAAGCGGAAGTCGTTGCGCTCGCGGTCGAAGATCGACAAGCCGATGACGTCGGCTGGCAGCATGTCGCTGGTGAACTGGATGCGCGAGAACTGCAGACCAAGCAGGCGCGCCAGCGTGTGCGCCAGCGTCGTCTTGCCGACGCCAGGCAGGTCTTCGATCAGCAGGTGGCCGCGCGCCAGAAGGCAGGCCAGCGAGAGCCGGATCTGCGCATCCTTGCCGAGGATGATGCGGTTGGCGGCGGCAATGAGTTCGGAGACGGTGGCGGATTTTCCGGTCGGTTGCATTGTGGTGGGCGGTTCGTTGGGCAGATAATGGGGCGGCAGCGCAACAGCAACGGCTGCGCAAATGGCATTCACTGAAACACTCAAACACTATATCCCGTCTCGGACTGTTTCCTCAGGGAGGTGCAAGTGGCCAGTACCGCATTCATTACGCATCGCGATTGTCACCTCCATGACATGGGGTCGTATCACCCGGAGAGCCCGGCGCGCTTGAGCGCGATCAGCGATCACATGATCGCCCAGGGGCTGGATCACTACTTCGCCTATTACGAGGCGCCGCTGGTCACCTTCGCGCAGCTCCTCCGGGTCCATTCCGCCGCGCATCTCGAACGCCTGAAGCGCAACGTTCCAACCATCGGGATTACGCACCTCGACCCCGATACGGCGATGAATCCGCATACCTGGCAGGCGGCGCTGCGCTCTGCCGGTGCCGGTGTCATGGCGGTTGACCTGATCATGGGCGGCGAAGTTCAGAACGCCTTCTGCGCCATCCGCCCGCCCGGCCACCACGCCGAACGCGAAACGGCGATGGGCTTCTGCTTCTTCAACAACGTCGTCGTCGCCGCGCAGCATGCGTTGAAAGGCCACGGCCTGTCGCGTGTGGCAGTGATCGATTTCGACGTGCACCACGGCAACGGGACCGAGGATTGTCTCAGGAACAATCCGCAGGCGCTGATGGTCGGCATGTTCCAGCATCCGTTCTACCCGTACAGCGGAACGGAAAATACCGCGCCGAATATCCTGAACGTGCCGATGCCCGGCGGGACGAGCGGTGAGGACTTCCGCCAGATGGTCAGCGATGTCTGGCTGCCGCAATTGCGCAAATTCAAGCCGGAGATGCTCTTCATCTCCGCCGGTTTCGATGCGCACTACGAGGACGACCTCGGCGGGATGAAGCTTCTGGAAAAGGATTACGCCTGGGTGACCGAGCAGCTCAAGGAAATTGCTGATGAAACGGCACACGGGCGCATCGTCTCGATGCTCGAAGGCGGCTACGTCCTCTCTTCGCTGGCACGCAGCGTCGCCGCGCATATCAAGGTGCTGGCCGGGCTTTAACCCAGATTGTCCATTAGCCGGTAGGGCTGCCATAAAGGACAGTCGGCGTCGAAGCATTTGTCCATAGCGCGACGAACCAGGCGCGTTTTCGTCGAGGAACGGAGAGCATGAGGCGGTTCTGTCCG
>NZ_JAGOIT010000182.1 GCF_017995515.1 Propionivibrio sp. | reverse complement strand
CGACGTTCGGGAATCGAAGCCCGTCGAAGAAGAGTACGTGCACGATGGACGATAATCAATGTGTGGGTCGCACCCACTCCACGTAGAGACGGCCTCCAGAATTGGGGGCCGTTTTTTATTTTGGCGCACCGCCTTACTTGAACGAAGGCGTTCCGCGGTCGTACTTGATCTCCCCGGCCTTGTCGCTCATCGTCTTTCTCGGCGTCGTCAGGTCCATTGCATAGCAACTCGTCATCTCGCTGCTCACCACCATATGCCCCCTGGGCACCATCTTGTGGATCTCGTCCTTGAGCGAGACAGCGTCCATGCGCACGGGCGCCGCCGTTCCCCGCCATACCAGTTCGTTCGACGGCGAATAAATCATGTAGCAGGCGGAAGATGCGGCCGTCGAAACCGACAGTGCCAGCAAAGCGAAGATCGTTTTCATGTTGAGCCTTTCGAGCTGAGTTCCAGCGTACCGTCCAGGGCAGCGCCCGGGCGGTTATCGTAGCCCAACCTTGCCAATGGCGTACAGACGGTGGGCAGAAACCCTCAGCGTCGACGATCGTTTTCGCGGAACCCGGCCTTCAGGCCCGATTCCGTTCAGGCGACGCGGCTCATCTTCGTTCCGGCGTCGCTCGCCACCACCGATGGACGAACGAGACTGAACAGATCCTTGGGGTTGGCCATCGTTGGAATCAGCGAGATCGTCTGGCCGAGGCCAAGGGCTCGTGCCGAGTCGCGCATGAAGCGCAGGGCCGAGTAATCCTCCAGTGCAAAACCGACCGAGTCGAACAAGGTCACCTGCCGCTCGTCGATGCGGCCCGGTGCCTTGCCGGCGAACACGCACCAGAGCTCGGTCGCCGGAAAGTCGGCCGGCATCTGCTGCAGATCACCTTCGACGCGCGTTTGCGGCTCGTATTCGACGAACACCAAGGCGCCGTTCAACACGTCGGGGTGCATTTCCGTCTTGCCCGGGCAGTCGCCGCCGACGCCGTTGATGTGCATGCCGGGTTCGAGCATGTCCGCGGTGATGATGCGCGCGCTCGCCTTGTCGGCGGTCACGGTGGTCACGATGTCGGCGCCGCGCACGGCCTCTTGCACGCTGGCGCAGACGCGCAGCCGCAAGTCGGTGTGCGCCAGGTTGCGCATCAGCTTGACCGTCGCCGCGCGGTCGATGTCAAAGAGGCGGATCTCCTCGATACCGAGCAGGTGATGAAACGCCAACGCCTGGAATTCGCTCTGCGCGCCGTTGCCGATCAGCGCCATGCGCCGGCTGTCCGGCCTTGCCAACACCTTCGCGGCGAGCGCCGACATGGCGGCCGTGCGGATCGCCGTGGTCAGCGTCAGCTCGCTCAGCACCTCGGGCGTGCCGGTGTCGACGCGGGCCAGCACGCCGAAGGCCATGACGGTCGGCAGGCCGAACGCCGTATTCTTCGGGTGCCCGTTCACGTACTTGAAGGTATAGTGCGCGCCGTCGGAGATCGGCATCAGCTCGATAACCCCATCGGCCGAGTGGCTGGCGACGCGCGCGGACTTGTCGAACGCTTCCCAGCGCAAATAGTCAGCGTGAAGGTAGTCGGCGACGCCGCGCAGACACGCCGCAATGCCGAGGGTGCTGACGAGATGGGCGACGGTTTCAGCGCTGAGGAATTGCGTTTTGACGTTGGCTTCGGTCTTCATGATGCGGCTCTGGTGGACTTGCTTCGAGTGTCTCAAGTCCGAGCGGCAATTTGAATCGTCAACATTGATTGCTTTTCAGCAAACATCTACCATTTCGACAATGCAATCTAACGAAATGCCAAAATGGATGCGACCGATCAGCAGCTGCTCTCCCTCCTGCGCAAGGATGCGCGTGCCAGCATCGCGACGCTGGCACAGAAGCTGGGGGTATCGCGAGGAACGGTGACCAACCGCATTGCACGGCTGGAAGACGCGGGCGTCATTGTCGGCTACACCGTGCGCCTGCGTCCCGATGCGGAACCGAACGAGATCCGTGCCTGGATGAGTATCGCGGTCGAGGGCAACGAGACGCGCGCCGTCATTGCGAGCCTGCTCGGCGAGCCCGGCGTCGCCAGCCTGCACGACACCAACGGCCGCTGGGACCTGCTCGCCGAGCTACGCGCCGCCAATCTCTCCGAATTGTCGCAAGTGCTCGAACGCATCCGTCTCGTGCGCGGCATCAGCAGCACCGAGACGAGCATTCACCTGCAGACGTATCGCCTGTCGTGACAGGCTGCGCGTGGTCGCCGCCCGCTCAGGCGACCATCGGTGCGCGCGCGAATTCGTCAGACTCGACGCGGTCGCGGCCGGCGCTCTTCGCGCGATAGAGCAACTCGTCGGCGCGCGTGATGAGCGTTCTCGGGTCACCGCCCATGCCGGCCACGGAAAAATCGGCGGCGACGACGCCGAAACTGGCGGTGACGCTGATCGCACGACGTTCGTCGCGATAAGCCGGTTCGTCGGCGATTGCGCGGCGCAGACGTTCGGCCAGGCGGACGCCGCCGCGCAGGTCGGTCTCCGGCAGGATCAGCATGAACTCCTCGCCGCCGTAGCGAACGACGCTGTCGATGTGGTCGCGGCAGGCGGCGCGCAGCAGTCCGGCAAAGTGCTGGAGGACGACGTCGCCGGTCGGATGGCCGTAGGTGTCGTTGATCACCTTGAAGTGGTCGAGGTCACACATGATCACCGTCAGCCAGGCCGGGTAACGCGAGGCGCGTTCGACTTCCTGTTCGAGCAGGTGCTCTTCCATGTAGCGCCGGTTGTAGCAGCCGGTCAGGTGATCGCGGAAGCTGAGGTGGCGCAGGATCGACTGCGCGCGGAACTGCCGTCGGCCAAGGCACTGGTAGCGGTGCGCGGCGATGATGCCGACCGTGTTAACGAGCACCAGCAGCATGGTCATCGTCAATGTATCGGAGACGCTCAACGCACCAACATGGATGGCGAGCAGGCTGAAGACCAGCGTCGTCGCGATCGACACGGCCGTCGCATTGACGAAGGAATTGGGGATGAAGAGGTGCACGACGACGAGCATGATGCTCATCGACATCGCGTGCCAGG
>NZ_JAGOIT010000038.1 GCF_017995515.1 Propionivibrio sp. | reverse complement strand
TATGCAACAGGACGACCCGAACTTCCCCTACCGTGAGCAGATCATCGCGGCCAAGCGCAGCTTGCGTGCGCGCATGCCCGACCTCAAGGAACGCTTTGCCGCGTTGACGCGCGACATCGAAGCGCAGGTCGCCGCGATCGAGAATGAGCGCGCGCAGGGCATCTTGCCGATTCCCGACGTCCGCTTCGACGAACTCGAATCGCTGAGCACCGCGACTGCCGCACGCATCAAGCAGCGCGGTATCGTGGTCGTGCGCGGCGTGTTCGACAAGGAACGCATCGCCCGCTGGAACGACCAGCTGGCTTCGTACATCACCGACAACCACTACCTCGAGAAACAGCAGGCCAAGCGCGGGCTCGACAAGTACTTCAGCACGCTGTCCAGCTCGCGTCCGCAGATCTACGGCCTGTATTGGTCGAAACCGCAGATGGAAGCGCGCCAGTCGGATGAGCTGGCCAAGGCGCGCCGCTGGCTGAACCGGCTGTGGAGCATCAACCAGGACGGCCAGCCGGTGTTCAACCCCGACCAGGAATGCACTTACGCTGACCGCGTCCGCCAGCGCGAGCCGGGTGATGCCTCGCTCGGCCTCTCGCCACACGTCGACGGCGGATCGATCGAGCGCTGGATCGACCCCGGCTACGTCAATGTTTACGGCGCCGTCTTCGGCGGCGATCTCGCCTCGTACAATCCCTTCAGTGCAGCGCACCGCACCGAAACGCAGGAGATCCCTTCGCCGGCGGTGTGCAGCATGTTCCGCACCTTCCAGGCGTGGACGGCGCTGACCGCGCAAGGGCCGGGCGACGGCACGCTGAACGTGGTGCCGGTTGCTAACGCGATGGCCTGGATGCTGCTGCGCGCGCTGCAGGACGACGTCGCCGAGGACGACCTGTGCGGCGCCCGCGCCGGTCGCGCAATGGTGATTTCCGCCGAACACCACGCGCTGCTGATGCGCGCCAATTGCACGATCCCGCGCGTCGAGCCGGGCGACACCGTGTGGTGGCATCCGGACGTGATCCACTCCGTCGAGGACAAGCACAACGGCACCGGCTACAGCAACGTGATGTACATCGGCGCCGCGCCCGACTGCGAGAAGAACCGCGTCTTCCTGCGCAAGCAGCGCGATGCGTTCGAGAGCGGCCGCTCGTCGCCGGACTTCGTCGCCGAAGACTACGAGGTCGATTTCGTCGGCCGCTTCCTGCCGTCGGATCTGACACCGCTCGGGCGCAGGCAGATGGGCTACGATTCGTAACGCGGCACGGTTTTCGGCCGCAGGACAGTCGGCCGAAAACCGATCGGCATTTCACCAGGGGGATTCGTCATGGCAAAAGTGGCACAAGTATGCAGGCACGTCGTACTTTTCAAATTCAAGGACGCGACGCCGGAGGCGAGGGTACAGGCAATCGAAACGGCGTTTCGTGACCTGTGCAAGGAATTGACGTTCGTCATCGACTTCGAATGGGGCCGCAACAACAGCCCGGAAAACCTCAACAACGGCCTCACGCACTGCTTCCTCGTGACCTTCGCCAACGAACAGGACCGCGACCGCTACCTGCCGCACCCGGCGCATGTTGCGTTCGTCAAAAATCACCTGGAAGGTAATCTGGATAGCGTTTGCGTGGTGGATTATCTGCCGCGCGGCTGAAGAGTCACTATCGAGAATTGCAATGACGTGACGTCCAAGCGATCCACCGTTCGTGGTGAGCCTGTCGAACCATGAACAGGCACTCCGTGTGAGCATCGCGCCGATACGCCAAGGACACAACAATGACCACCCAGTCGACCAGCACTGAAGCGACCCTCTGGCAAGCCCCTTTATGCACCCTCGGCGAAAGCCTCATCTGGGACGACCGCTCGCACCGCTTCTGGTGGGTCGACGTCCCGGCTGGCGTGCTCTATCGCGGCGAGGAGGGGGGGCAGATGCCTGATCGCTGGCAGTTTCCCGAAGCGCTCGGCCACGTCGCATTGACCGAGAACCCCGATCGAGTCGTCCTCGGCCTCGCCAGCGGCCTGGAACTCTTCGACGCGACAACCGCTACACGCACCCGACTGGTCACGGTCCCCCACGTCGCATCGGGAATGCGCCTGAACGACGGCCGCTGCGACCGCCACGGCCACCTCGTCTTCGGCACGATGTCGGAGGGCGGCAAAGGGCCGCGCGGCGCTTTCTGGTGGTTCGGCGCCGCCGACGGCCTGCGCCGCCTCGACCTCCCGGCACCCGCCATCCCCAACAGCATCTGCTTCAGCCCGGACGGCGGGCTCATGTACTTCACCGATTCGACCGACAAGGTGATCCGCATCTGCGACTACGACGCGATGGCGGGCAAGGTCGCCAACATCCGAACCTTCAGCGACCCCGGCCCGGTCGCCTGGGAGCCCGACGGCTCGTGCGTCGACGCCGAAGGCGGCGTCTGGAACGCCCAGTGGGCCGCCGGCCGCATCGTCCGCTACTTGCCCGACGGAGAACTCGGCCTCGTCATCGAAACGCCGGCGCTACAACCAACATGCCCGTGTTTCGGCGGTGAGGATTTCAATGTGCTCTGTTCAACCAGCGCGCGTATCGGGATTGAGGTGCAACGCCTGAGCGAAGCGGATGGTGAGGTCCTCGCTTGGAATGGCTTGGGTGTTAAAGGTTTGCCAGAGGGCAGGGTCGTCGGGCTGTAGCTCGATATGAGCAATGCGAAGTCGGCGTGGCCCCGAATTCTCATCGAAAGCGCTTGAGTCAGCGGCGAGGTCGTCGAAGTGTATGGCTTTCAGCGCCTATCCGCGCGAAGTATCGGATCGACGAGGTTTCGGGACGAAATTCAGGCACGGCTGGCCGGAGGCCTGGAAGACGACTCGGGTCGGTGACTGCGCTGATTTGAATCCCAACCGGTGGCATCCGTACGGCAAGCGCGCTTCGTGCGTGATGTAGTAGTGGATGCAGTCGGTACAGCGCGGCAAGTCGCCAGGCTGCTTGTCACCGGGCGGGGTTCTCATCAGATATCCAATGGATGACCAAGGCCTTCGCGGTGCAGTGGGCGGCGAACCTTAATTCAGCTCGTCTTTGTTGAGAACAGGCAACTGCACCACTTCGACGCCTTGGTGTCGAATTCGACCGACGTCGCCTGGCCGCGAATCGTTCGTGTCGGTGCTTCCTGGTAATGGATCTTCCGCGCTTCGCTGGCGAATTCCTTGCCCACACACAGTGGGCTTTGTCTAGCGGTTCAGTCGATCAGCCGCAGCTTCCCACCGCGCCGCAGGCCGTGCAGAAGTCGCAGCCGTCCTTGCGGATCATCGTGTAGTTGCCGCATTCGCCGCACAGCTTGCCGGCGGTGGGCTTCGGTGCCGTGCTGCCGGCGCCCGGCGCTTCGAGGATGCCCATCTGCTGGAGCGGGTAGCCGTTCTCGTCGAGGATGCCGAGCATGGCGTAGCGGTGGATGATCAGGTTGGCGATGTAGGCCACCGTGGACGGATAGGTCTGCTGCTTGCGCGAGCCGGGGACGAAGGCCATGAAATCGCCGAGCGGTTCCGGGTAGTCGAGCAGCTTCCGAAGCTTCATGCCGATCCAGGCCGGGTCAAGCACGCGCATGTCGAGCGAGAGCAGCTTGGTCAGACCGTCGAGGGCGCGCGGGTAGTTGCCGGAGAGCCAGACCGAGTAGGGGCGGGTGACGCCGTCGGGCAGGGTGATCTCCTTGAGGCCGAGGACGAAGTCTTCTTCGGTCGCCGGGTTATAGACGTCGACCGTCCAGGACAGCGTGCCGTCGGTGCCGGTCTTTGGTTCCTTGAGGCTGAACAGGGCGTCGAGCACCGGTGTCGGGCCTTCGTTCTGAAAGAAGCCGAGCTGGTCGACGCGGTACTGGATGAGCTTGGCCATCGCGGAGACGACGGACGGCATGCGCTTCCGTTCGCCGTGCGGTGGGTAGGGCATCTCGAAGCCGTCGCCGTCGGGCGTCTTGGCCAGCGACTCGAGCTTGAGCGCGAGCCAGGCGTGGTCGTTGGCACGCATGTCCATCGACAGCGTCTTGGCGACGGCACCGAGTCCGCGCGGTTGGGCCGGGCCGTTGACCCAGGCTTCAAACGGCCAGGAACGGCCTTCCTGTTCGATGTGGCCGACGAAGAGTGCGAACTTGCCGTGCTCGTGGTCGATCATGTAGGTCCAGGCCATGTTGCCTTCCGGCAGGTTCGGACGGCCGGGCCAGCGCAGGCTGGAGAGCACCGGCGCCGGCAGGTTCTTGATCGAGAGGCGGCGGTTGGCGTCGCCGTTGACGAAGTCCTGCGGCTGCTTCTTCTCTTCGACCTTCTTGGTGGTTTCGACCGACAGCACCGAGCCGAGCACGCTGTTGGGGCGGTAGGTGGCCAGGCCCTTGAGACCCGATTTCCAGGCGCTCATGTAGAGATCCTGGAAGTCACTGTAGGGATAGTCGGCCGGGACGTTGACCGTCTTCGAGATCGAGGTGTCGACGTAGGGTGCGACGGCGGCGACCATGTTCTTGTGTGCTTCGGCCGAAATTTCCAGCGCCGTGACGAAATACTCGGGCAGCTTTTCGACGTCGCCGCCCAGGTGCTTGTACAGGCGCCATGCGTAGTCCTCGACGGCGTATTCCTTGAGTGTGCCGTCGACCATGCGCTTCTTGCGGTTGTAGGTCCAGGAGAAGGGCGGTTCGATGCCGTTCGAGGCATTGTCGGCGAAGGCGAGCGAAATCGTGCCGGTCGGCGCGATCGAGAGCAGGTGCGAGTTGCGCAGGCCATGCTTGCGGATTTCCGCCTTGACGTCGGCCGGCAGGCGCGAGGCGAAGTTGCCGCCGGAGAGGTACAGCTCGGCGTTGAACAGTGGGAAGGCGCCGCGTTCCTTGGCCAGTTCGACCGAGGCGAGGTAGGCGGTGTTGCGCAGGTGCTCGGAAATGCGCGCGCCCATGGCGGTGGCTTCCGGGCGGTCGTAGCGCAGACGCAGCATGCACAGCGCGTCGCCGAGGCCGGTGAAGCCGAGGCCGACACGGCGCTTGTTGGAGGCTTCCTCTTTCTGGCGTTCGAGCGGCCAGGCGGTGACGTCGAGCACGTTGTCGAGCATGCGCGTCGAGACCTTGATGACTTCGCTGAACGCTTCGAAGTCGAACTCGGCCTGGTTGGTGAACGGGTGCTTGACGAACAGGGTGAGGTTGATCGAACCGAGGCAGCAGCAGCCGTAGGGCGGCAGCGGCTGTTCGGCGCAGGGGTTGGTCGCCTCGATCAGCTCGCAGTAGTAGAGGTTGTTGTCCTTGTTCATGCGATCAAGGAAGAGGATGCCCGGTTCTGCGTGATCGTAGGTGGACTTCATCACCTGATCCCACAGGTCGCGCGCGCGCACCTTGCGGTAGACCCACTGGCCGTCGTCACGCTGATAGGAGCCGCCGGCCTTCATGTCGTTGTTCGGCTCGGCGCGGTGCACGAGCTCAACGTCGCCATCGGCTTCGACGGCTTCCATGAACGGATCGGTGACGCCGATCGAGATGTTGAAGTTGGTCAGGTCGCCCTGGTCCTTGGCGTGGATGAAGACTTCGATATCCGGGTGGTCGCAGCGCAGCACGCCCATCTGCGCGCCACGGCGGGCGCCGGCCGATTCGACCGTTTCGCACGAGCGGTCAAACACGCGCATGTAGGAGACGGGGCCGGACGCACGCGACTGCGTGCCCTTGACCTGCGCGCCCTGCGGTCGGATCGACGAGAAGTCGTAGCCGACGCCGCCACCGCGGCGCATCGTCTCGGCGGCTTCGGCCAGCGCGCTGTAGATGCCGGGACGGCCGTCGACGAGCTCGACGATGGAGTCGCCGACCGGCTGCACGAAGCAGTTGATCAGCGTCGCGGCGAGCGGCGTGCCGGCGGCGGAGTTGATGCGCCCGGCCGGGACGAAGCCGTTTTCCTGCGCCCACAGGAAACGCTCTTCCCACTTCGCGCGCGTCTTTTCGTCCTCGTTGGCGGCAAGTGCCTTGGCGACGCGGCGGCGCACGTCGTGCACGTTGGTTTCGGCGCCCTTGGCGTACTTCTCGACGAGCACTTCGGTCGAGATTTCCTGCTCGGGCAGGGGGGCGATCGCGGGCAGTTCGGCGATTGCGGTCAGGGAGAGTTGTTGGGCGTTCTGACTCATCGGGTCCTCTCAGATTCTTATATTTCAGCAAAGTGCGGGTTAAACGTCGCGCGTGTTGCTCGCGTTCGTTCCGCTCGTGAGTCCGCACTATGACAAAGGTGATATTTGCGCCGTGGCTGTATGGCGAACCGGACGTAAAGCTACTACATATAGTGGTGTATAGCAACGTATTGACTATAGGTAGTTGCTATGTCTGTGTGGGGTTGATTCGGAAAAAGGCTGTTAAATCAACTGCCCTGCGAGTTTTGGGTGGACAATTTCAGGCGAAAAAACTTGGGCCGCCCTTGTGCTTACGAACCGCGTAAACGAAAAAACCGGTCCGGGATCGGAATCCCGGACCGGCCGGTTCGGGTGACGAACTACAGACCGAGCAGCGCCTGTGTGTGGCGGGCGATCATCCATTCCTCGTTGGTCGGGATGACGAAGACGTCGACTGCGCTGTCGGCGGCGCTGATGCGGTGTTCGCCGCTCTTGTTCGCGGCCTCGTCGAGGGTAATTCCCTGCCAGCTGGCCTGCTTGCAGATGTTGGAGCGCAGACCCGGGTTGTGTTCGCCGATGCCGCCAGTGAAGACCACCGCATCCAGGCCGCCGGCCGCTGCCGCGAGCGAGCCGAGTTCGCGCACGATGCGGTAGCAGAAGAGCTCGATCGCTTCCTTGGCTTCCGGCTTGTCGCTGGCGACCAGCGTGCGCATGTCCTGCGAGATGCCGGAGACGCCGAGCAGACCGGATTCCTTGTAGAGCAGGTGGGTCATTTCCTTCACGCCGAAGCCCTTGCTTTCCATGATGTGCAGGATCAGGCCCGGATCGATCGGGCCGCAGCGCGTGCCCATGATCAGGCCGTCGAGGGTCGAGAAGCCGAGTGTGGTGGCGACGCACTTGCGGCCGACCATCGCCGTCATGCTGGCGCCATTGCCGAGATGGCAGACGATGACGCGGCCGTCGGCTTTCTTGCAGTGCTGCGGCAGGACACTGGCGATGTATTCGTAGGAAATGCCGTGAAAGCCGTAGCGCTTCGCGCCTTCTTCGCTGTATTTGCGCGGCAGACCGTACATTTGCGCGATTTCGGACTGCGTGCGGTGGAAGGCGGTGTCGAAACAGGCGATTTGCGGTACGTCGGCGAGCACTTTCTCGATCGCGTAGATGCCGTTCAGGTTGTGCGGCTGGTGCAGCGGCGCGAGGCGGCTGTACTGGGCAAGCTGTTCGAGGTCGGCGGCGCTGAGCACGACCGGATGCGAGTAGCGGTCGCCGCCATGCACGACGCGGTGGCCGACGGCGACGATCTTGCCGCCCTTGGCGCTGCTTGAGAACCAGTGCAGCAACTGGTCGAACGAGGTCGCGTGGTCGGCGCCGGCGGGCAGCGCCTGGTCGACGATGCGCGTGCCGGTATTGTCCTTGGCGACGAGGCGCACGTGCGCCGTGCCGATGCCGTCGATCTGGCCGGAAATGGCCGCTTTTTCATTGATGTGTTCAGCGAGTTCAAAGAGTGCGAATTTGACCGACGACGAGCCGGCGTTGATGGTGAGGATGGACTGTTGCATCAGGATTCCTGTACTTTTCCACGGTTATGGTGCGCCACGAGAGAGGCGATGACGCACGACGCCATGCGCGTTTCAGCGGTGTCCGCACGGCTGGTTAGAACAATCGGCACCTTGGCGCCGATGACGATGGCAGCAGCGAGCGCGTTGGCCATGTACTCCAGTTGCTTGGCTAGCATGTTGCCGGATACGAGGTCAGGCGTGACGAGGATGTCGGCACGACCGGCGACGTTCGAGGTGATGCCCTTGGTTTTCGCGGCCATCAGCGAGACGGCGTTGTCAAAGGCAAGCGGGCCGTCGAGCAGGCCCCCGGTGATCTGGCCGCGGTCGGCCATCTTGCACAGCGCCGCGGCGTCGAGCGTGGACTGGATCTTGGGGTTGATGGTCTCGATGGCGGAAAGAATGGCGACCTTCGGTTGCGGGATGCCGATGATGTGCGCGAGGTCGATCGCGTTCTGGATGATGTGCGCCTTGTCTTCGAGCGTCGGCGAGATGTTGACCACGGCGTCGGTGATCATCACCGGGTGCGGGTAGCCCGGCACGTCCATCAGGAAGACGTGGCTGACGCGGCGCGAAGTGCGCAGGCCCGACGCGCGCGAGACGACCTCGGCGAGCAGTTCGTCGGTATGCAGGCTGCCTTTCATGATCGCTTCGGCGTCGCCGTTGCGCACGAGGGTGACGGCCATGACCGCCGCTTCGTGGCTGTGCCGTACGTTGACGATGCGGTGCTGTTTGAGGTCGAGCGCGGCCTGGTCGGCGATCGAGCGGATCTTGCTCTCGACGCCGATCAGGATCGGATCGATCAGTCCGGCCTCGGCCGCCATCAAGGCGCCCTTGAGCGATTCCTCGTCGCACGGATGGACGACCGCCATGTCGATCGGCGGCAGGCCCTTGGCGCGCGAGACGAGCGCCTGCAGGCGCGCGAATTTGTCGGAGATGGTGACGCCGGGCAAGGCGATGCGCCGGGTACGGATCTTCTCGCGCGGCGGCGAAATCTCCGCGGTGCCGACGACGACTTCGAGTCCTTCCTGGTTGGTGCACACGCAATCGAAGAGCACGTGCCGGTTGTGCGGGAATTTCTGCTTGACGGTCGTCGTGATCGTGATCGTGTCGCCGAGCGTGACCGGGCGGACGAAGCGCACCGACTGGTCGATCAGGATGGTTCCAGGGCCGGGGAATTGCGTGCCGAGTACGGTCGAGATCAGCGATGCGCTCCACATGCCGTGCGCGATGACTTCGCGGAAGAAGCCGCTGTGCGCGTACTCGGGGTCGACCATCGTCGGGTTGATGTCGCCGGACATCACCGCAAACAGCTGGATGTCTTCCTGATGCAGGGTGCGCGTGAGCGACGACGAATCACCAATGTTGATTTCGTCGAAGGTGCGGCTTTCAAGAAAACTCTCGTCTGTTCCTATACGCATCGTAGGGCTCCGAAAAGATTCCTGAAACCACCCAAGGCTGTGCGGGCGGACATGTCCGTCGGAAGCTTTGCGGGATGGCTTGCTCGGTGGGGCGAGTTACGCAGACGCAGCCATGCACTGCTTGAACTGCCCGCAAGGCGTCCGGATTTCCCGGATCGTCAGGACGCTTCCTGTGCCGTGCGCAGATTATACGCCGCCTGAAAGGTTGTAGGCGGCGCTGCCGTTATGTCTTCGATTGCGTTGCTATCTCGACACAGCCTGTGTTGATGGCCGAACTTGCGGAACGCCGAGCGGTCATTCAGGTGCTGTAGGTGGCGTTGTATGCGGCCAGCGCCTTGGCGACCTTGTCCGACGTCTTGGCCGGATCACCGAGGCCAAACTCGGCTTGCAGCGACGTCTTGTTTTCGCTGATGTAGTCGATCACGCGATCCAGATTGGCCAAACGATTCGGAATGAAGTTGCTGGCCGAAGTGAGCAGCCCGGCAGATTTGGCAAAATTCGCGCTGAACTCGTCGATCGTATTGACGGCACCGGCCTTGTTCGTGGCCAGTGCGGAGTCAAGTTTGCTCGTATCGAGCGCAGCGAGGCGGGTCGTCGGGTCGATGGTCAGACCGAGGTCGGCAAGTCCGCGAAAGCCGTCGAGCGCGCCGTTGAAGCGGTTCTCGATGCTCTGGCGCAATTCGTAGAGGGAAATATCCGCCGCCTGCGTTCCGGCCAGCACGCCGTCGCCCTTGACCGTCGCCTCGAACTCGGCAGCCCATTCGTTGTACTTGCTGACGAAGGTTTGAAGCTGGCTTGTGATTGCCGCGTTTTCGCTGGTCGAATCGACCGCGTCGCCCAGCGTCTGGCCGGCCTCTTTCATCTCCGATACCGCTGCCTTCATTTCGCTCAGTTCGGAGAACTGCGCCTTGCAGGTCACGTCGAGCGAATTGATCCGGCTCATCATCGTGAAGGCGGATTCGGGGTCGAACAGCGAGAGATTGCGTCCCGTTGCCGACAGGCCCGGAATGCCCGCTGCCGGCGTCGCATTGTCGCGCCCGATCAGGAAGTCGAAGGGCGATGATGTCGATGATGTGCTCGCTGCCCCGCTCGTGATCGTAGTGATGGAGTTCGCCTGCAGTTCGGCCAGTCGGACTTTCAGCGAGGTCGAGAAATCGGTGCCGTCGGCGAGGTCGGTCACCGAGGACGAGGTCTTGCTGGTGAACGATTGCAGCAGATCAAACAGGCTGCTGGCGATTCCAAGCGCGGAAAAGGGTGACATGGCGGCTCCTGCATGGACATTCGAGGTGAACGTCGTTACGCAATTAACGCGCCAGGCAGATAAGGCCTTGATCGGCCAGTTCGAGCGGCAAGTCCGGTTCGGGTTTGCCCGGACGGCTTCGGTATCCGGCAAAAACTGCCGCCGCTAGCTTGGTTCGATGCCGGTTGCGGATGGGTTTCCGCAACAGGTGTTTGTCTAAGTCAGAAGACCTTCAGCCCGTGCAGCAGGACGATAGCGATCGATAGCGGGGCAATGAAGCGGACAAGGAAGAAAACCGCGCGGATCAGGCCGCGGTTGTTCAGCGCTCCCTCGTTGCTCAGGCGCTTCTCCAGCTCCGGCAGCCCATAGACCCAGCCTACAAAGAGGCAAATCAGGATGCCGCCCACGGGCAGAAGCACGTTGGAACTGAGGAAATCGAAGAGGTCGAACGGATTCATGCCGAACAGCTTCGTCTCCGCCAGCACACCTTGCGATAGCGCGGCGGGCGCACCGATCAGCGCAATCGCCAGGATCGTGCAGATCGAAGCGATTTTGCGGCCCATGCCAAAGCGTTCCGACAGGATGGCCACCGGTACTTCGAGCAGCGAGAGAATCGCGCCAACACTGGCGATCGCCGTGAGAATGAAGAAGATCGTCATGAAGACGATGCCGCCCGGTATGGAGGTGAATACCGCCGGGATGGTCATGAACACCAGCGACGGGCCGGCGGCCGGCTCAAAGCCGAAGGCAAAGACCGCCGGGAAGATGGCGACGCCGGCAAGCAGGGAAATCGAGAGGTCGGCCAGCATGACGCGCGTCGTCGTCGCTGGAATGTTCTGGTTCTCGCGGAAATAGCTGCCGTAGGTCAGCATCGTTCCCATGCCGAGCGAGAGCTTGAAGAAGGCGAGGCCGAGCGCGGTCAGGATGACTGCCGGCGTGATCTTCGAGAAGTCCGGGCTGAACAGGAAGGTCAGTCCCTGCGATGCGCCTTCGAGGGTCAGGCTGCGCACACAAAGGACGAGCAGCAGGATGAAAAGCAGCGGCATCAATTTTCGCGTAACGGCTTCGATGCCTTTTGAAACGCCGAGCATGATGATGCTGCCGGTGACGCCGAGGACCACCCATTGCCAGATCAGCGACGAAACAGGATTCGAAACCAGCGCGCCGAAGATGCCGCCGGCGACCTTGGGATCACTGGTCAGGATTTCGCCGCTCATCGCTTTGAAGATGTAGGCGTACACCCAGCCGGCGACTTCCGAATAAAAAGCCATGATCAGCAGCGCGGCAACGAAACCCATCCAGCCGATGGCTTTCCACCAAGGCTGTCGTGGAGCCAGGCGTTCAAACGTGGTGATCGCGTTGGCCCGGGCGGTACGGCCGAGCATCGTCTCGACCATCATCAGCGGTAGGCCGACCATCAGAGTGGCGAGCAGGTAAACGAGCAGGAAACCTGCGCCGCCGTTGGTTCCGGTGAGCGAAGGAAATTTCCAGATGTTGCCCAGTCCGACGGCCGAACCGAGGGTAGCGACCAGCACGCCAAATGTGCTGGTAAAGCCGTCGCGTTTGGATGTGTTCATTGAGCCTCCGTTGTGTTTTGAGTTCTTCTGCTTTTAGTCCGGCCTCGAGTCGTCCGGAGGCCCGAAAAGCCGAGCATCTTGCCGTGGGAAGTGTTCGAGAGCAAGCCAAAAAACGGCGCTATGAAGAATGGCTAACGCTGGTGTATTCTGCCGTTCGTAGGCCGAAGCAGGCCGGGTAGGCGGCGAGAGGGCTAGACCATGTGTTTCTGCGAGCAGTCCGGCAACAGAAAAAGAAAAAGGGATTGTGATTTCTCACAATCCCTTGAATTTCTTGGCTCCCCGACCTGGGCTCGAACCAGGGACCTACGGATTAACAGTCCGGCGCTCTACCGACTGAGCTATCGAGGAACAACGAAGCGCGCATTCTAGTCACTCACGACACCTTCGTCAACAATCTGCCTTCAATTTGCCAGCTAATGGATTCCAATCTGATCTATCTGAAAACCGCCTCGGGTGAGGAGGCAATGCACCAGAGAACCCGTGTGATGCAGAGGAATCTGCGTATGGTTCTTATCCTGGTTGACGGCAAGTCGACGGTATCGGACCTGGTATTGAAAATCGGTAATCAGGCGCTGACGGAGAGCGCGCTGGCCGAACTCGAAGCCGGCGGCTTCATCGCGCCACAGGCGGAACAGGATTCACTCTGGTCCGAGAGCAAGAAGGTTGCACAAGAGATCCGTAGCGCCGCGCTGAACAAGGCGATGCAGGTCGTCTCGCAGGACAAGGGAGCGACGGCCGCACCAGGCGTTGATGCGGGCTTCAGCTTGCCCGCGGACTCGGCGTTCAGTACCTCGGCGTTTCCATTCCCGCCCATGCCTTTCGCGAATACCGAGAAACCGGCCATACCGCCGGTTGTGGAAAAACCTGCCAAGCCGAAGAAATCCGACTTGGCGTCGGAGAAGGCGGGCGGTGGATTGGTGAAGTTGGCCGCGCGTATCAGGAGGCTTTTCTCCGGCGGGGAAGTGATCGAGTCTGCGAAAGTCTCCATCAAGCCGATTCGCCGCGGAGGGCGACGTGATTCGCTGACCTGGAGCGCCGTTGCGACGATTGCGTTCCTGTTCCTGATAGTGCTCGCCGTGCTGCTTGTGATGTTCTTCCCCTACAACCTCTTCCGTACTGACGTTGAGGCGGCAATCGAACAGGCCACGGGACAGCCGGTCACGGTGGGCGAAATTCGCGGCGAGGTTTACCCCAAACCGGGTCTTACGCTCGCCCATGTCAAAATCGGCAAGGATGAAAACGCTCTGAATATCGGCGAAGCGCATCTGTTGCCTGAGGTTGGAAGCTTGTTCGAACCGAAGATCCTTTTCCGCCAGGTCGTACTCAGCGGCGTTTCCTTGCCTGCCGAGTTGGTTGCTGAGCTGCCAAGGTTGTTTGCTTCGCTTGCATTGCCCGCGTCAAGATTCGGCCTGGAGAACATTCGCCTGGAGAAGACGGAATTGTCCTTCGCCGGACTTGTTCTCGAAGGCTTGGAAGGTGAAGTGCAGCGTGATGCCAAGGGCTTGTTCCAGGGGGTACAACTGAACTCGGCTGATCGTGGCACCAAACTGGAAGCAAAACCGGTCGGTGCCGGGCTCGAGGTAAAGCTCGATGCGCTCGCATGGCGCCCGTCGGAGGCGTCGCGCCTGGTTGTTAACTCGGCGAACCTCAAGGGTGTAGTTGAAGGCGGTGCGCTTACGCTCAGCGACATGGAGTTGCGAGTCTTTGACGGCGTCGTCAAAGGCGTGGCCGTACTCCGCGGGGACAAGGTCCGCACACTTACGGGTGAGGTGGCCTACGAGCGGATTGACGCGGCACGTCTTGGCGAAGCGCTCGGTGTTGGTCAGTTGCTGTCCGGCAGCGCGTCGGGAAATCTGCGCTTCTCGGCTATTTCGGAGAATTGGGCGACGATTTTCTCGACCATGGATGCGGATGGCGCATTTTCGCTGGATCGAGGCAGCATGCGTGGCATCGATCTGCCTGAGGCGGTGCGCCGGGTGTCGCGTGGTCCTGTCCAAGGTGGAGCGACGCAGTTCGAGCAGTTGTCTGGAAAGATCAAGGTAACGGATTCTGGTTACCAGGTTTCGGGCATCAGTATCAATTCGGGCTTGATGCAGTCATCGGGTAGTGCGGAGGTGAGCAAGGATTTGAAGCTCAAGGGCAGGATGGAGCTTCAAATGCGCGGTACGGCAAATCAGATGCGCGTTCCCGTGTCGCTCGGCGGTACGCTGATGGTTCCCGAGGTCAGGGCTGGGAACAACTGAATTCGTGACTGAAAACAAAGAGGCCGCTCAGTCAGACTGAACGGCCTCTTCTTCAGCTAACGCAAGATCAGAGAACAGTCACGATCGAGTCGGCAACGTAGTCGATGTTCTTGGTGTTGAGTGCGGCCAGGCAGATGCGGCCGGTGCTGACGGCGTAGATTCCGAACTCGCTTTGTAGACGAGCGACCTGCTCGGCCGAAAGTCCCGTATACGAGAACATCCCGCGCTGCGCCGTGACGAAGGAGAAGTCCTTGCTCGTACCGCGTGCCTTCAGTTTTTCGACGAGGCTGCTGCGCATCGTCCGGATGCGCACACGCATGGCGGCGAGTTCGTCTTCCCACATTTTCCGGAGTTCCGGGCTGGAGAGGACTGAGGCAACGACCGCACCGCCGTGCGTCGGCGGGTTCGAGTAGTTGGTCCGGATGACGCGCTTGACCTGCGACAGCACGCGTGCCGACTCGTCCTTGGAGGCGGTGACGATCGACAGGGCGCCGACGCGCTCGCCGTAGAGCGAGAACGACTTCGAGAACGAGCTCGAAATGAGGAACTGCAGACCGGAAGCGGCGAACAGGTTGAGCGCCAGCGCGTCTTCGGCGATGCCGTCGGCGAAGCCCTGGTAGGCCATGTCGATGAAGGCGATCAGGCCGCGTTCGCGCAGGATGGCGATGGTTTCAACCCATTGCGCTTCGCTCATGTCGGCGCCGGTCGGGTTGTGGCAGCAGGCGTGAAGGACGACGATCGATCCGGCCGGCAGCGTATTCAGCTTGGACTTCATTCCGTCGAAGTTGACCCCGCGCGTCGCGGCGTCGTAGTACGGGTAGATGTCGACCGGGAAGCCGGCGGCCTCGAACAGTGCGCGATGGTTTTCCCAGCTCGGATCGCTGATATACACCGTGGCGTTCGGCATCAATTGCTTGAGGTAATCGGCGCCGATCTTGAGCGCGCCGGTACCGCCCAGCGCTTGCGCCGTGACGACGCGACCTTCGGCCAACAGTTGCGAATCGGCGCCGAAGATCAGTTTTTGCACGGACTGGTTGTACGCCGGCGTCCCATCGATGGGCTGGTAACCGCGTGGCGGCATCGCTTCGAGACGTGCTTTTTCCGCGACTTTGACTGCATCGAGCAGCGGGATTTTTCCGTTGTCGTCGAAATAGACGCCAACACCCAAATTAACCTTGATCGAACGGGTGTCGGCGTTGAAGAGTTCGTTAAGTCCGATGATCGGGTCACGCGGAGCCATCTCTACGGCGGAGAATATTGATGAGGTCATCAGGCAGTCAATTCCAGTCGATGCGGCGCATTCCGGGCGTGAGTCAGGGGGATGCCCGGTGCCACAGGTTGATCAAAAAGCGGAGGGTTTCGGTGATACCTTCGGTCGCGGGAACAAGAGCCAAAGGCCCCGTTCCACGTAATCCACGTAAAATTCTAGCATGATGAATACACAAACAATTCCAGTAGTTACCTTCGAAGGCAGTCCCTTCCGTCTCCATCAGCCGTTTCAGCCGGCGGGCGATCAGCCGGAGGCGATTGCCAGACTCGTGGAAGGCCTTGAGGACGGATTGTCGTTTCAGACATTGCTCGGCGTGACTGGTTCGGGAAAGACCTACACGATGGCCAATGTCATCGCGCGGACGGGGCGTCCGGCGCTGATCCTCGCGCCGAACAAGACGCTCGCCGCGCAGCTGTATGCCGAATTCCGCGAGTTCTTTCCGGAAAATGCGGTCGAGTATTTCGTCTCCTACTACGACTACTACCAGCCGGAAGCCTATGTTCCTTCGCGCGATCTGTTCATCGAGAAGGACTCGGCGATCAACGAACACATCGAGCAGATGCGCCTCTCTGCGACGAAGAGCCTGCTTGAGCGCCGCGATTGCGTGATCGTGGCGACGGTGTCGTGCATCTACGGTATCGGCGACCGCGACGAATACCATCAGATGATCCTGACGATGCGCGTCGGTGACCGCATGGGCCAGCGCGACATCATCAAGCGCTTGTCCGAGATGCAATACGAGCGTAACGAAACCGATTTCCGGCGCGGCACGTTCCGGGTACGCGGCGACATCATCGACGTGTTTCCCGCGGAAAACGCCGAGAACGCGATCCGGATTTCCTTGTTCGACGACGAAATCGACGGCCTGCAGCTCTTTGATCCGCTGACCGGCCATCTGCAGGCGAAGGTGATCCGATACACGGTGTTCCCCTCGTCGCACTACGTGACGCCGCGTGCGACGGTGTTGCGCGCGATCGAGGCGATCAAGGACGAATTGCGCGACCGCATCGAGTTCTTCAACCGTGAAGGGCGGCTTGTCGAAAGCCTGCGCATCGAGCAACGGACCCGCTTCGACCTCGAAATGCTCGACCAGTTGGGTTTCTGCAAGGGCATCGAAAACTACTCGCGGCATCTTTCCGGACGCTTGGCCGGGGAGCCGCCGCCGACGCTGATCGATTACTTGCCGGCCGATGCCTTGATGTTCATCGACGAGTCGCACGTGGCGATCTCGCAGGTTGGCGGCATGTACAAGGGCGACCGTTCGCGCAAGGAAAACCTCGTTAACTATGGTTTCCGTCTGCCGTCGGCGCTCGACAACCGTCCACTCAAGTTCGAGGAATACGAGCTTCTGTTGCGCCAGACGATCTTCGTCTCGGCGACGCCGGGCGACTATGAAAACGAACACCAGGGGCAAGTCGTCGAGCAGGTCGTGCGTCCGACCGGACTCGTCGATCCCACGATCATCGTGCGTCCGGCAGCGACGCAGGTCGATGATCTGTTGTCGGAAATCAGATCGCGCGTCGCTCGGAACGAACGTGTGCTGGTGACCACCTTGACCAAGCGGATGTCGGAGGAACTGACCGAGTACCTTGGCGAGAACGGAATCCGCGTGCGTTACCTTCATTCCGATATCGATACGGTTGAGCGCGTCGAAATCATTCGCGACCTTCGCCTGGGCGAGTTCGACGTTCTGGTCGGCATTAACCTCCTGCGTGAAGGGCTCGACATTCCCGAGGTGTCGCTGGTCGCGATCCTTGACGCGGACAAGGAGGGTTTCCTGCGCTCAGAGCGCTCGCTGATCCAGACGGTCGGACGTGCCGCTCGGCACCTCAACGGTACCGCGATTCTCTATGGGGATCGCGTCACCGGATCAATGCAGCGTGCGATTTCCGAGACCGAGCGGCGGAGGACCAAGCAGATTCACTTCAACGAGGAGAACGGCGTTGTCCCGAAAGGCGTGACCAAACGAATCAAGGACATCATCGATGGCGTCTACGATGCCGAAACAGCTCAACGGGAACACAAGGTTGCGCAGCAGAAGGCAGGCTACGAGGCGATGAGTGAAAAGGCATTGACTCGGGAAATCAAACGTCTGGAAAAGGAAATGGCCGATCACGCGCGCAATCTCGAGTTTGAGAAGGCAGCTGTCGCGCGTGATGAGCTTTTCAAGCTGAAGGAACAACTGTTCGGCGTTGCGAAGCACGACAGCGAAGCCTGATCTCCGGTGGCGAAACGATATAAAGACTGAGGGCGCTTGCGCGCCCTCAGTCACTGCTTACAGCCGTAATGTCTCGACCGGTGTTACTTGCTGGTTTCCACCATCACCAACGGCTCGTCGCTGGTCGAAACGACTTGCGGACGCCGCCGCCGTGGCTTGGGGGGCGCCGGTACGGCAGTCTCTTCCTCGGGTTGCCACGCCTTGATCTTATCGCCGCTGGTTTCAACCATGACCAGTCCGCTCGATTGCAGCGTGGTTTCGAGATTAACCGGTGCTGGTACGAGTTGAGAAATCTCGGAGGGTGTGGTCGCGGCGACTTCGATCGGAGCCGCCGTCTCCTCGGTCGAAACCGTTTCCTCGACGTTGGCGACGATGGCCTCGTCACTCGCAGCGACGGTGGCGGCCTGTTCTTCGATGAGGGTTGTTACGCTTGCTACCGGTGTTTCTGTCGTTGCAAGCGCGACAGGTGATTCTTGCGCTGCGGGAACTGCGCTGACGACCGGGGTTTCGACCGAGATTTCGGACTCGCTTGCAGGTAATGCTTCCTGCTTCGTTTCGTCGCCAGCAATCGGGGCGATAGCCGTTTCAACGGCAGTTTCAACCGGTGCCAGGCTTTCGGCCGCAGGATTCTCGGTAGCGGTCACGTCGGCGCCTATGGCACTGGCGGCGACAACCACCTCTGTGCTTTCCGCTATTTCGGACGATTGCGTTCCAACCCGGTTCTCTGTGCGCTCACCCCGTTCGCGACGACCGCCGCGACGACCGCGGCGACGAGCAGCGCCGTTGCCGCCATCGCCACTCGGGGCCTTGTCTTCGGCACCGACGGTCTCCGGCAGCACTTCCTTGACCTCGGCGACAACCGGGCTCTGAGACTCCTTCTTCTCAGGGCGTGGCTCGCGCTGGCGGCGTGGTTCGCGTGCCTCCTTTGGCTCGCGCGGCTTCTGATTCTCTTCGCGTGCCGGTGCCTGGGTCGGACGAGCTTCCTTCGGCTCGCGGTTCGGGCGGGGCTCGCGTCCTTCCCGCTCCTCGTCACGGCGGTTGCTGTTCCTCCCACCGCGTTTGCCGTCGCGCTGCGAGTTGCTTCTCGGCTTGCGTTCGGGTTTTGGCGCGGCGACGGGTTCGGGTTCCTTGCGGAACCAGGAAAGAATCTTGGCAAAGAATCCCTTCTCGGCTTTCTCTTCAGGCTCTTTCGTTTTTTCCGGAACGATCGGAGCGGGTTGCGATGGCGTGATTCCCTTGATCGCAGCCTCTTGGCGCGGAGCGCGTGTTTCGTGTGCCGCAGCCGCTTGCTTGTTGTTCTCTTCCGACGGCACGTCGACCATCTTGTATGATGGTTGCTGCAGGTCATCCTGATTGAGCTCGTCGTGACGCAGGCGGACGATACTGTGCTGCGGTGTCTCGAGATGGATGTTAGGAATCAACAGGACGCTGACCTTGTGGCGCAACTCGATCGCCTGAATATCCTGGCGTTTCTCGTTGAGCAGGAAGGTGGCGACATCCACGGGCACCTGCGTATGGACGGCCGCTGTGTTGTCCTTCATGGCTTCCTCTTCGAGGATGCGCAGAATGTGCAGCGCCGCCGATTCGGCGCTGCGGATGTGGCCAGTCCCGGAGCAGCGCGGGCAGGGGATGTAGCTCGTCTCGGCCAGGGCAGGGCGCAGGCGCTGGCGGGACAATTCCATCAAGCCAAAGCGGCTGATCTTGCCAGTCTGCACGCGCGCGCGGTCGAGGCGCAGTCCGTCACGCATGCGGTTCTCAACCTCGCGCTGATTGCGCTGGTTTTCCATGTCGATGAAGTCGATGATGATCAAACCGCCCAGGTCGCGCAGGCGCAACTGGCGCGCAACTTCCTCGGCCGCTTCGAGGTTCGTCTTGAACGCGGTTTCTTCAATGTCGGCACCGCGCGTCGAGCGACCCGAGTTGACGTCGACCGAGACCAGCGCTTCGGTATGGTCGATGACGATGGCGCCACCCGACGGCAGGTTGACTTGCCGCGAGTACGCCGACTCGATCTGGTGCTCGATCTGGAAACGCGAGAAGAGCGGAACGTCGTCCCGATAACGCTTGATCCGGTTGACCGTCGCCGGCATCACGTGCGCCATGAACTGGCGCGCCTGTTCGTAAACGTCGTCGGTGTCGATCAGGATTTCGCCAATATCTGGCTGGAAGTAATCGCGGATTGCACGAATGACCAAGCTGCCTTCCTGATAGATCAGGAAGGCGCCCTTTTGCTGGTTGGCCGCACCTTCGATGGCTTTCCAGAGCTGCATCAGGTAGTTCAAGTCCCATTGTAGTTCTTCGGCCGAACGACCGATCGCCGCAGTGCGGGCGATCAGACTCATACCCTGAGGAACCTGCAACTGATCCATCACGTCGCGCAACTCGGCACGCTCGTCACCTTCGACACGGCGCGAAACACCGCCGCCGCGCGGATTGTTCGGCATCAGAACGAGATAGCGGCCAGCGAGGCTGACAAATGTGGTCAGGGCGGCACCCTTGTTGCCGCGTTCATCCTTGTCGACCTGGACAATCAGTTCCTGGCCTTCACGCAAGGCCTCCTTGATCGTGGCGCGATTGGCCTCGACGCCCGGCTGAAAGTAGATTCGGGAAATTTCCTTGAACGGAAGGAAACCATGGCGCTCAGCACCGTAATCGACAAATGCGGCTTCAAGGCTGGGCTCGATGCGCGTGATTACGGCTTTGTAAATGTTGCTTTTCTTCTGTTCCTTGGCGGCCGATTCAATGTCGAGGTCAACGAGTTTCTGGCCATCAACAATGGCGACACGGAGTTCCTCGGCCTGTGTCGCGTTAAAAAGCATGCGTTTCATAAATGGGCTCCCACGCGCAAATACAGGGGAGCGCCTCGTGCAGGCAGCGACGAATTAGTTGTGGGAGGTGTGCTTCATGGGCATTCCGTCAAGGCAACTAAATGGGGATGTCTTCGCTGATAAATCTTCTCTAAACCTTGAAAACTCAAGGTCCGTGAATCTGCTTGGGGCGATCCTGAGGTGCTAGGCGCGCGCAAATCAAGTAGTATCGCTACTTTTGGTGAGCGTACTTAACCAGGTGATTTGCACTTGTTTGATCTTGCACAGGTTGGTGCAAGCGATGCAACTGATGCCTGCCGGAAAGTGCGTCGCAATTACAAATGAATCGGCGCCGCTCGACGGTCTCACGGGTCAGCGCCTCTTTCAGACAGAGACGCAAATCGAATTCAGTATATTTCAAAATGGCTGAAGTTAGCAAAAAATCCGTAACACAGGCCATTGTTTCCGAAGATGACCATGGACAGCGCATCGATAACTTTCTCCTGAAAGTATGCAAGGGGGTGCCCAAGAGCCACGTCTACCGTATTGTCCGAAGTGGCGAAATCCGGGTTAACAGCAAACGTGTTGATGCGTCATATCGCCTTCAGACCGGTGATGTTTTGCGCATTCCGCCTATCCATATTGCGCATCGCGCGGAAGAAATCGTGGCTGGCGCCGAGTTCAATACAGCATTGCCGATCATTTACGAAGACGACGCGTTACTGGTTGTGGATAAACCCGCGGGGATCGCCGTCCACGGCGGGAGTGGTGTCAGTTTTGGCGTGATCGAAGCGCTGCGTCGACAGCGTCCGCAATCGCGATTTCTTGAATTGGCGCACCGGCTGGATCGGGAGACTTCGGGAATATTATTGGTTGCCAAGAAACGAAGTGCCTTGACCGCGTTGCACGACATGTTTCGGGAAGGTGCTCTTGGCGGTGGTGCGCGAACGACCGACAAGCGCTATCTCGTGCTGGTCAAGGGGCGGTGGATGGACGTGCTGCGGCACGTAAAACTGCCGTTGCACAAGTATCTGCTTGAATCCGGAGAGCGCCGGGTTCGTGTCGCCGACGACGGCAAGGCATCGCATACCGTTTTTCGGCTCCTTGGGCGTTGGCAAAACTTCAGTCTGCTAGAAGCGGAACTTAAGACGGGGCGTACCCATCAGATACGCGTTCATCTCGCTCACCTGGGTTATCCGATCGCGGGGGACGAAAAATACGGTGACTTTGCGCTCAACCGCAAACTGCAAAAGGCGGGGCTGAAACGAATGTTCTTGCACGCGTGGAAAATTCGCTTCTCTCATCCACTGAGTGGCGATGAGATGCAACTGGAAGCGCCGTTGCCGACAGCCCTGGAGAGTTTCGTCCTCCAGATATCGAACAGTGAATCACAGGATTATGGGCAAGAATTTCGATCTCCTGGTGTTTGACTGGGATGGGACGCTGCTGGATTCGACTGGCGCGATCGTTTTCGCCATTCAGGCGGCGTGTCGTGATCTTGGTTTGCCGGAGCCTTCCAATGCCCGGGCATCTCACGTGATCGGCCTTGGACTTGCCGACGCGCTGCGTTACGCCGTTCCGACGCTGACGGAAGAACGGTTTCCGCAGATGATCGAGCGTTACCGGTATCACTATTTGTCTCGTGACCATGAGCTTGATCTCTTTTCCGGCGTCTTTGATCTGGTTTCCGGGTTGCATACTGCCGGGTTTCACCTGGCTGTCGCGACCGGAAAAAGCAGGGTGGGGCTTGGTCGTTCCATGGCGCGGAGCGGATTGGCGAAGTTTTTTTCGGCGACGCGTTGTGCTGATGAGTGTCATTCAAAGCCGCATCCGCAAATGTTGGAGGAGCTGTTGTCGGAGTTCTTTCTTCCTCCAGAGCGCGCGCTGATGATCGGAGACACGACGCACGATTTGCAGATGGCCTCAAACGCCGGTGTATCCGCCTTGGCTGTCGCCTACGGTGCGCATCCAGCCGATCTTCTTGATTCTATGAGTCCGCTCGCCCGACTGCATTCGGTCAAGGAGCTGGGTGAGTGGTTGTGCAAAAACGCCTGAACGTGTGGCGTGGCATCGTGTGGGAAAGTCGCCTGTCTTGCACGCTATACTCTGAACAGGCGAATCCGCCTTCCGTCGAAATAGTTAGATTCATTTTATTGCCTGAGTAATCGCCTTGGATACCCCTGAAACCAATCCGAACTGGGAGCGAAGACTCCTGGAGAAAATCGCCTTCGCGTCCATCAAGGAGCAAAGGGCAAGGCGCCGATGGGGGATTTTCTTCAAGTTGGCAGTTCTTGCCTATCTGATCGCAGGGCTTGTCTTGCTCGTCGATTGGGAGGTGGGGTCGGAGAAACTGGCGGATGGGAAGCACACGGCTCTTGTCAACGTGCGCGGGGTGATCAATTCGACGGGTGATGCTACGGCTGAGAAGATCAACGGCGCCTTGCAGTCGGCTTTTGAAGATAAAAGAACAGCGGGTGTGATTCTGCGCATCAACAGCCCGGGGGGGAGTCCGGTTCAGTCGGGTATCGTTTACGACGAGATTCGCCGTCTGCGTGCCAAGTACCCGGATATCGCCTTGTACGTTGTCGTCGAGGATCTGTGCGCCTCCGGCGGCTATTACATCGCTTCGGCAGCGGACAGGATATTCGTGGATAAAGCGAGTGTTGTCGGATCGATTGGCGTGCTGATGGATGGTTTTGGCTTTACGGGCACGATGGAACGGCTTGGTGTCGAGCGCAGGTTATTGACTGCAGGCAACAACAAGGGATTTTTGGATCCATTTTCGCCGCAAGACGAAAAGCAGAAGGAGCACGCACAGCTGTTGTTGAGCGAGATCCATCAGCAGTTTATTGATGTCGTCCGCCAAGGGCGCGGAAAGCGCCTGAAAGAGACGCCGGAGATGTTCTCCGGGCTCATGTGGACGGGTAGCCAAAGTGTAGCGATGGGACTGGCTGACGGATACGGGACGGTCGACTCGGTAGCCAGGGATTTGATCAAGGTCGAAAAAGTCCTCGACTATTCGATCAAGGAAAATATTGCCGAGCGTTTCGCCAAGCGCCTTGGGGCTGAAGTGGGGCAGTCAATTGCGTTGAAGGTGTTGGGTGGCGGAGAGGGTGTGTTGATTCACTGAGTGATGTGAACGGCAGATCGGTTTGTGAAAAAATGGCCCTTGTCGACGATTTGGGCCGCTGTGAGTGTTCGTACACGCAATGTGCAAGCCGTCCGACATATCCGCGACCATGTCGGGCGGGTTTGGTTCCCCGGTGATTGT
Organism: Propionivibrio sp.; assembly: GCF_017995515.1. Lineage (GTDB taxonomy): Bacteria > Pseudomonadota > Gammaproteobacteria > Burkholderiales > Rhodocyclaceae > Propionivibrio. The sequence goes on along the minus strand of NZ_JAGOIT010000038.1, from coordinate 8,381 downwards.
GTGAATTCCCCCTCGGGTGTAGACTTAAAGTAGGCCAAGACGCGAAAAAAACGCGACTTGCGCCGCTTTCGTTTCAACTCCTCCTCGCATTTGTCACCGGTCTTACCGCCGGGAACACCAACAAAGGGAAAGTCATGACATTGAAACTGAACCGCCTCATACTTGGCTTGCTGCTTGGTTCGGCAGCGCAACTCTCGCATGCTAGTTCAGAAGCAAACCTGGTACTGCCCAATCTCGGCGACGCTGCGTTGGCGAGTTTTCTGGGCGGCATGACCGGGTGGCAGTTGCTTGCTTATGGACTCATCGTCTGCATCGCCGGTCTGGCGTTTGGCGCAATCGTCTATGGCCAGATCAAGGCAATGCCGGTGCATCGCTCGATGGCGGAAGTCAGCGAACTGATCTACGAAACCTGCAAGACGTACATGGTGACGCAGGGCAAGTTCATCCTGCTGCTCGAGGTATTCATCGGCGTAATCATCGTTGCGTACTTTGGCTGGGTTCAGCACATGGTCGCGTCGGAGGTCGCGCTGATTCTGGTCTTCTCCCTGATCGGTATCGCGGGTTCATTTGGTGTTGCCTGGTTCGGTATTCGGATCAACACGCTGGCTAACAGCCGTGCCGCCTTTGCCTCGCTTGAAGGCAAGGCTTACCCGGTATATTCGATCCCGATGAAGTCGGGTATCTCGGTTGGCATGATGCTGATTTCGACCGAACTGTTGATGATGCTTGGCATCCTGCTGTTCGTTTCGCCTGAACTCGCCGGTAAGTGCTTTATCGGTTTCGCGATCGGTGAGTCGCTTGGAGCTTCCGCACTGCGTATCGCCGGCGGCATCTTCACCAAGATTGCCGACATCGGTTCCGATCTGATGAAGATCGTCTTCAAGGTCAAGGAAGATGATCCCCGTAACCCTGGCGTTATCGCTGACTGCACCGGTGACAATGCCGGCGACTCGGTTGGCCCGACGGCTGATGGTTTCGAAACCTACGGCGTGACCGGCGTTGCGCTGGTCAGCTTCATCCTGCTGGCTGTTCCGGAAGCTGCCGTTCAAGTTCAGCTGCTGGTCTGGATCTTCGTCATGCGCGTCATGATGATCATCGCCTCCGGTGTTTCCTACATCGGCAACGAAATGGTCATGAAGGGCAAGTACGGAAACGCCGCCCGGTTCGACTTCGAAGCACCGCTGACATCGCTGGTCTGGGTGACGTCGATCGTCTCGCTGGTGTTCACGTTCATCGTTTCGAAGTTGCTGATCGGTAACATCGCGATTGGGGGCACCGTGTACGCGAACCTCTGGTGGCAGCTTTCGCTGATCATCACCTTCGGCACGCTCGCCGGCGCGATCATCCCGGAAGTCGTTAAGGTCTTCACATCGACCAATTCCCGCCACGTCAAGGAAGTCGTTACGGCTTCCCGTGAAGGTGGTGCGAGCCTGAACATTCTTGCCGGTCTGACGGCGGGTAACTTCTCGGCCTTCTGGATGGGCTTGGTGATCGTTTTGCTGATGGCCGGTGCTTATCTTGTTTCGCAAGGTGAGTTGGCGCAGGTGATCAACCCGGATGCGGCCAAGGCCGGCATCATGGCGGCGGTCTTCTCGTTCGGCCTGGTGGCTTTCGGCTTCCTCGGCATGGGCCCGGTGACGATCGCGGTTGACAGCTATGGCCCGGTGACGGACAACGCCCAGTCGGTTTACGAACTGTCGACGATCGAACAGATCCCTGGCATCGAACGCGAGATTAAGGACACCTTTGGTATCAAGGTTAACTTTGAAAAAGCCAAGGAACTGCTCGAAGAAAACGATGGCGCTGGCAACACCTTCAAGGCAACGGCAAAACCGGTGTTGATCGGTACGGCGGTTGTCGGTGCGGCGACCATGGTCTTCTCGATCATCATGCTCCTGACCAACGGTCTGGTTGACAACGTCAGCCATCTGTCGATGCTGCACCCGCCGTTCCTGCTCGGTCTGATCACCGGCGGCGCGACGATCTTCTGGTTCTCGGGCGCTTCGACCCAGGCTGTTTCGACCGGTGCCTATCGTGCTGTCGAGTTTATCAAGAACAACATGCGACTCGATGAAGGCTCGACCAAGGCCAACGTCGCCGACAGCAAGCGCGTTGTGGCCATCTGTACGCAATACGCACAGAAGGGCATGTTCAACATCTTCATGGCTGTGTTCTTCGGTACGCTGGCCTGCGCGTTCATCGAGCCGTTCTTCTTCATTGGCTACCTGATCTCGCTAGCGATCGTCGGCCTTTATCAGGCTGTCTTCATGGCGAATGCCGGTGGTGCATGGGACAACGCGAAGAAGATCGTCGAGACGGAATTGCGTGCCAAGGGTACGGAATTGCACGCAGCGGCGGTTGTTGGTGACACCGTTGGCGATCCGTTCAAGGATACGTCGTCGGTCGCTATGAACCCGATCATCAAGTTCACCACGCTGTTTGGTTTGTTGGCGGTTGAAATGGCTGTTGGCTTTGTCGCCCAAGGGCAACAGGGTCTTGCATGGGCGCTGGCAGCGGTGTTCATGGCGTTGAACCTGTTCTTTGTCTATCGCAGCTTCTACGGCATGCGTATCGAAGGCTAGGTTGTAACAGTAGCTTGGGGGCGCCGGCTCGGCGCTCGACGTAAAGTGAAGTGGCCGGCGGAAACGCCGGCCACTTCTTTTAGTGCGCCCGGCAGGGCGCACTCACTTGGAGGTGAAAGTCCTCTACTCGCCTGACCCGACTTTGACACTTTCGAGGCACATATTTGGGTGACCTCTAGCAACGGTGCGGGTTTTCGGGGAGCAAGCCGCAAAACGCCTGGATACATGGATTGTTGATTTTCTCGCGAGGAGGCCGCTACGATAGGGCTCATGTACCTACGCGAGAGCAAACAACGACGTGCGGATGGCAGTGTCGTGACCTACCTGCAACTGGCGGAGAATGTCTGGGATGCCACCAAGGGACGGTCGCAAGCGAGCATCGTGCATAACTGCGGTCGCGCCGACGATCCGGACGTTGTTGAACGGCTGCGCCGACTGGCCAAGAGCATCCTGCGCCGCTGCTCGCCGGAGGAGATCGTTGGCGCCGGTGGCGACTGGCGGCTGATCTGCGCCTGGCCCTATGGCGACGTTTACGTCCTCGAAACCCTCTGGAAACAGTTGGGCATCGACGCCATTGTGCGGCAACAAGCCGGCACGCGACATTTCGGCTTCGACGTCGAACGCGCCCTGTTCGCGCTGGTGGCCAATCGCGCCTGTGCCCCGCCTCGAAACTCTACTGCCATGAGCAGTGGCTCAAGGAAGACGCGCATATCGACGGAACGCAAGAACTGAAGCTGCACCAGCTCTACCGCGCCATGGATTTTCTGGAAGCGAACAAGGACGCCATCGAAGCCGCCATCTTCCACCGGGTGGCCGACTTGCTTAATCTCGACGTAGACGTGGTCTTCTACGACACCACCTCGCTGCACTTCGAGATTGACGACGAAGACACGGGCGACAAGAACGGAAACGTCCGGGGCAGCGAAGTTTCCGGCCACAAGACCTACGCTGCGCCGCGTCAGCGGGGGCACAGCAAGAACGGTCGCGGTGATGCGCCCCAGATCGTCGTTGGTATGGCGGTCACCCTGACGGCCGAAGACATGGCGCTGGGCTACAAACAGCAGCAGCGCGTGGAAGAAGCCTGGCGGACGATGAAGAGCGGACTGAAGATGCGCCCGGTGTTCCACTGGGCGCCGCATCGCATTCACGCCCACATCGCCATCACCGTCCTGTCCCTGCTGCTGGAGCGAACCGCCGAGTACGCGTGTCAGGATACATGGCGCAATATCCGCGACGACCTCAAACAGGTTCAACGGGCGCTATTGTCCAGCCCCAACGGCCGCGTCTGGCAGGTCACCGAGCCGTCACCTTCGGCATCTAACCGATTGAAAGCATTGAAAATAAAGCCGCCCAAGCCGATCCTGAATCTGGATTGAGCACCTTCTTCGCCTAGATACACACCCATTTTTGCAACTTCGCCCAAAGCCTTGCGCCATGCAGCTTCCCGACAGGTGTGTTACTTGGCGGTGTCAAAGTCGGGGCTGACCGCACTCTTCGAGCGCCGTCATCGAGGGATCGTTGTCAAACGCATTGTCCCCGCGCACCAGTTTGGGTTTCCTGTGTGCAGGCAACTCGTCGAGAATCTTCAGCAATCCCGGCTGACTCCTTCATCTTGTCCGGAATCCGCAGACTGTCTCAATTCCGGCTATTTTGCGAGTCGTCAAGTGAGGTTTTTAGGATGAAGCGCTGCAGCGGGGTGAGGTGACCAATATCGTCAAAGCCTGAAACTTGCACGGAACGCTGTGGCGTATATCCGACAGGTATAGCTGCCTTCGAGCTCCACTGGTTTTGTTCTGTAACGCAGATGTAACAATCGCCCACTAAGCTTGAAACACTCAGTAATCAGACAGTTTCATTCAGGAGAACAACATATGAAATCGATCAAGTGGCTTGCACTTTCCGTCATGGCAGCTTCTGTCTCCCTTTCCGTACAAGCCGCCGAAATCACCGGCGCGGGCGCTTCGTTCCCGGCGCCGATCTACGCCAAGTGGGCCGATGCTTACCAGAAGGCGACCAACAACCGCGTCAACTACCAGTCGATCGGTTCTGGCGGCGGTATCAAGCAGATCACGGCCAGGACGGTCGATTTCGGCGCCTCCGACATGCCGTTGAAGCCTGAAGTCCTGGAGAAGGACGGTCTGGTCCAGTTTCCGACCGTCATCGGCGGTGTCGTGCCGGTGGTTAACCTCGCCGACGTCAAGCCGGGCGAACTGAAACTGACGGGTCCCGTCCTGGCCGACATCTACATGGGCAAGATCCTCAAGTGGAACGACAAGGCGATCGCCGAGTTGAACCCGAACATCAAGTTGCCTGAACAGGACATCGGCGTCGTTCGTCGTGCCGACGGTTCCGGCACCACCTTCATTTTCAGCAACTACCTGTCCAAGGTCAGTGCGGACTGGAAGCAGAAGGTCGGCGAGGGCACGGCCGTGCAATGGCCTGCCGGACTTGGCGGCAAGGGCAACGAGGGCGTTTCGGCCTTCGTGCAGCGCTTGCCCGGCTCGATCGGCTATGTCGAATACGCCTACGCCAAGCAGAACAAGCTGACCCACGTACTCCTGAAAAATGCCGCGGGCAACTTCGTCGCGCCGGATGACCAGGCTTTCAAGGCAGCGGCCGCTGATGCCGACTGGACCAAATCGGCATTCGCCGAGATCCTGACCGAGCAGGCCGGCAAGGACGCTTGGCCGATCACCGGGGCTACGTTCATCCTGATGCATAAGGTTGAAGACAAGCCCGCACAAGCGGCCGAAGCGCTCAAGTTCTTCGAATGGTCGTACAAAAATGGCGGCAAGATGGCCGAGGAGCTAGACTACGTCGCCTTGCCGGAGCGCCTGATCAAGCTGATCTCCGCTTCCTGGTCGCAAATCAAGGACTCCAGCGGCAAGCCCGTTTTCTCCAGCGGAAAGTAATCGCTGAAAACGTAATTGGCTGAGCCACTCGAGAGTGGCTCAACCTTATTGCAACATTTCCTTGCCGATCCCTTAATGAGTACGACACGAAATTCCGCTGCTGCCGGATCTGGCGTCAGTCGCAAGTTTGGTGACTGGTTCTTCTTCAACCTCACCCGCGCCTTTGCGGCACTGACCTTGCTGGTGCTGGCGGGCATCATCATTTCCCTGGTCGTTGGCTCCTGGCCGGCGATCGAGAAGTTTGGCCTTCGCTTCCTCTGGACGCGCGACTGGAATCCGCCGGCCGAGGAGTTCGGCGCGCTGATCCCCATCTACGGAACGATCGTTACTTCGCTGATCGCGCTCATCATCGCCGTGCCGGTGAGCTTCGGGATCGCGTTGTTCCTCACCGAGTTGTCGCCCGTCTGGCTTCGCCGGCCGCTGGGCACCGCCATCGAACTGCTCGCGGCGATCCCGTCCATCGTCTACGGCATGTGGGGCCTGATGGTATTCGTGCCGATCTTCTCGAAATACGTGCAACCGCTGCTTTCCAGCACGGTGGGCAAACTGCCGCTGGTCGGAAGTCTGTTTGCCGGTGCGCCGCTTGGCATCGGCATTCTCACCGCCGGCATCGTTCTGGCCATCATGATCATTCCGTTCATCGCCTCGGTAATGCGCGACGTCTTCGAAGTGACACCGCCGATGCTCAAGGAGTCGGCTTACGGCCTCGGGGCGACGACCTGGGAGGTCGTCTGGAGCATCGTGCTGCCCTATACGAAGATTGGCGTTATCGGCGGCATCATGCTCGGCCTCGGGCGCGCGCTGGGCGAAACCATGGCCGTGACGTTCGTCATCGGCAACAGCAGTTCCCTGTCCAACATCTCGCTCTTTGCGCCGGGCAACAGCATCACCTCGACCCTGGCCAACGAATTTGGCGAGGCGTCGCCGGGCGTCTACACCGCGTCGCTGATTGAACTGGGGCTGATACTTTTCCTCATTACCCTGATCGTGCTGGTTTTTTCCAGACTGCTCCTGCTGCGCCTGGCGAAGCAGGAAGGGAAAAAGTCCTGAGGCCGCCATGGATCTACTTAAAAAACGACAGCTCTACAACAAGGTCGCCTTGACCTTGTCCATGCTCGCGATGGCTTCCGGTTTGTTCTGGCTCATCTGGATCTTGTTTACGACCCTGCAGCTTGGCATTTCCGGGATGTCGCTCGATCTGTTCACCCAGATGACGCCACCGCCGAATACCCCGGGTGGTGGCCTGGCGAACGCGATCTCCGGCAGTCTGGTGCTGGTCGGGTTGGCGACGCTGGTCGGTACGCCGATCGGAATCCTCGCCGGCGTCTATCTCGCCGAGTACGGTCAGCGAACCTGGCTTGGACGCACCACGCGCTTCATCAACGGCATTCTGTTATCGGCGCCGTCGATCGTGATTGGCCTCTTTGTCTATGCGTTCTATGTCGAAAGAACCGGGCACTTCTCGGGCTTCTCGGGCGTCATCGCCTTGGCGCTGATGGTCATTCCGGTCGTTCTCTCGACCACCGAGAACATGCTCAGGCTTGTGCCCGATTCGCTGCGCGAGGCCGCCTTTGCGCTCGGAGCGCCGAAGCACGCGGTCATCATGCGAGTCGCGCTCAAGTCATCGATGGGCGGTGTGATTACAGGCATCCTGCTCGCCGTGGCCCGGATTTCGGGAGAGACCGCGCCATTGCTCTTCACCACGCTATCGAACCAGTTCTGGAGCCTTGACCTTGACAAGCCGATGGCGAATCTGCCAATGACCATTTTCAAGTTCGCGATGAGTCCTTTCAAGGATTGGCAGGAACTCGCCTGGGCCGCCGTATTCCTGATCACGCTCGGCGTGCTGGGCCTGAATATCCTTGCTCGCGTACTTTTTCGCGCCAAGCACTAATTGTGAAGCGATTCAAACGATGAACAAGACAAATCAATCGCCCGCCATGACTGACGAAAACTCGCGCCTTGATGTGCAGATGGCTTTCAGGAATGTCGATTTCTACTACGGCAAGTACCACGCGCTGAAGTCGATCAACCTGGAAATCTACAAGCGCCGCGTCACCGCCTTCATCGGCCCGTCGGGCTGCGGCAAATCGACCTTGTTGCGCACCATGAACCGGATGTACGACCTGTATCCGGAGCAGCGAGCCACCGGTGAGCTGGTGCTCGACGGGCAGAACATCTTCGACCGCAACGTGGACGTCAACGCGCTGCGCGCCAAGGTCGGCATGGTCTTCCAGAAGCCGACGCCGTTTCCGATGTCGATTTACGACAACATCGCCTTCGGCGTGCAACTGAACGAGCGGCTGCGCAAACGTGAAATGGAAGAGCGCGTCGAGTGGGCGCTGAGAAAAGCGGCACTCTGGTCAGAGACGAAGGACAAACTTCACCAGAGCGGCATGAGCCTCTCCGGTGGTCAGCAACAGCGGCTGTGCATCGCCCGCGGCATTGCCGTCAAGCCGGAAGTACTCCTGCTTGATGAACCGACCTCGGCGCTCGACCCGATCTCGACCGCGAGTATCGAAGAACTTATTTCAGAATTGAAGGCCGAGTTCACGATTGCAATCGTTACCCACAACATGCAGCAAGCGGCGCGCATTTCGGACTACACGGCCTACATGTACCTGGGCGAGATGGTCGAGTACGGCGTTACCGATCAGATCTTCATCAAGCCCAGGCACAAGCAGACCGAAGACTACATCACCGGGCGTTTCGGCTGACGTTCGCTGATTGACGATAGTGGTCCCCGTTTTCGAGACAGCGGTTTAAGCTGTGCGCTGTCATAAGGGATGCGGTAATGGGCGAAGCAAAGAAGCGGAAGGTTCCCAGTCCGGAGTTCAAGGCGAAGGTGGGTTTGGAGGCCTTGCGTGGCGTGAAGACGATCAACGAG
>NZ_JAGOIT010000037.1 GCF_017995515.1 Propionivibrio sp. | reverse complement strand
AGCAACCACCAGGAGCAGTCAGCATGCAGGCTCAAGATCGTCCCGGACATCTTCTGTCGCTGAAGAACATCAGGAAGACCTTCGGGGGTATCCGCGCCCTCAAGGGGGTCAGTCTGTCGCTCGATGAAGGCGAAGTGCTCGCCCTCGTCGGGGAGAACGGCGCGGGAAAATCGACCCTGGTCAAGGTCCTGACCGGCATTTACCACCCGGAAGAAGGCCAGATCAACGTGCGCGGCAGCGAGTTGATCTTTGAGGACGCACACGCCGCCGGCCGCGCCGGCATTGCGGCGGTGCACCAGGAAACGGTGATGTTCGACGAACTGTCCGTCGCCGAGAACATTTACATGGGCCGCCAGCCGATGCAGAAGGGTGTTATCGACTGGACCACGATGAACAGCCAGGCGCAGGTGATCCTCGACGAAATCGGCGCCCCGTTCAAATCCGACGTGCTGGTCAAGAGCCTCGGCCCGGCCGAGCGCCACCTCGTCGAGATTTCGCGCGCGCTGTCGCAGGAAGCCAGGGTGGTGATCCTCGACGAGCCGACCGCCGCGCTCTCGCGCCAGGAAATCAACGACTTCTACGGCATCGTTCGCCGCCTGCGCGACCAGGGCAAGGGCATCATCTTCATCACGCACAAGTTCGACGAGATCTTCTCGCTCGCCGACCGTTACCTCGTGCTGCGCGATGGCGCCTCGGTCGGCGAAGGCCGCATCGCCGACGCGACCGAGGATTCGCTGGTCAGCCTGATGGTCGGCCGCGATCTTGAACACGTCTATCCGACGATGAGCGAAGCGTCATCGACCGAACTCTTGCGCGTCGAAAACCTCAACCACCCGACCGAATTCGAGAATGTGAACTTCGCGCTGCACAAGGGCGAAGTGCTCGGCTTCTATGGTCTCGTCGGCGCCGGCCGCTCGGAAGCGATGCTCGCGCTCTTTGGCCTCAAGGAACACGCGACCGGCCAGTTCACGCTCGACGGCAAGCCGCTCGTCGTGCGCGGCCCGGAAGACGCGATCAGCGCCGGCATCGCCTACGTGCCGGAAGAACGGCAACGCCAGGGCGCCATCCTCAGCTTCAGCGTGCGCGAAAACCTCACGCTGGCCGCGCTCGGCCGTCGTCTCGCCGGCCCCTGGCTGCGCCCGAGCGACGAGCGCAAGATGACCGAGGAAGCGATCGGCACCCTGAAGATCAAGACCGACGGCACCGAGCAGATCATCAGCGGCCTCTCCGGCGGCAACCAGCAGAAGGTCGTCATCGCCAAGTGGCTCGGCACCGAACCGCGCATCGTCATCCTCGACGAACCGACCAAGGGTATCGACGTCGGCGCGAAGTCGGCGGTTTATCAGCTGATCGCCGACATGGTCGCCGACGGACTGTCGGTGATCCTGATCTCCTCCGAGCTGCCGGAAGTCATGCACCTCGCGCACCGCGTCGTCGTCATGCATCGCGGGCATCAGGTGGCGGAATTCAAGCACGGCGAAGCGACGGCGGAAGACATCGTGGCCGCCGCGTCCGGACTCAAACAGCGTGAAGCGGGCGCAGCATCGACCGCCGCGCATTCATAAACGGGGACGTTGCATGAAAAATTTCTTCCTCCATAACCGGGAAGCGGCGCTCGCCGTCATCGTCGTCGCGCTGGCCCTGCTCATCGGCCTGCGCGCGCCGGTCTTCCTGACGCCGGGCAACCTGCTCGACGTGCTGACCGACTCGTCGATCCTGGCGATCCTCGTCATGGGCCAGATGGTCGTCCTGCTGACCAAGGGCATCGACCTCTCGGTGGCCTCCAACCTCGCGCTCACCGGCATGTTCTGCGCCGTCATGGGCAAGGCCTTCCCGACACTCAACGCGGTCGATCTCGTCGCCATGGCGCTCATCTTCGGTGCGCTGCTCGGGCTGATCAACGGCTTGCTGATCACCGGCTTCAACCTGCCGCCGATCGTCGTCACGCTGGGCACCATGTCGGCTTATCGCGGCGCGATCTTCCTGCTCTCCAAGGGCGCCTGGATCAACGACCAGGACATCCACCCGGCGATCAAGGGGCTGCCGCGCATGGTCTTCCTCGGCCTGCCGGGACTCGTCTGGTTCGCCATCGTGACGCTGCTGCTCTGCTGGTGGTTCTTCCGCTACCGCCGCGCCGGGCGCGAGATGTACGCCATCGGCGGCAACCTGTCGGCCGCGGCCTACATCGGCATCCCGATCAAGCGCCGCCTGCTGCAGGTCTATACGATGTCCGGCGCGCTCGCCGGCCTCGCCGGCCTGCTCTGGGTCGGCCGTTACTCGATCGCCTTCACCGAACTGGCGGCCGGCTTCGAGATGACCGTCATCGCCTCCTGCGTGATCGGCGGCGTCAGCACCGCGGGCGGTATCGGCAACGTGATGGGCGCGCTGCTCGGCGTGCTCTTCACCGGCGTGATCAACGGCGCCCTGCCGGTCATCCACATCTCGCCGTTCTGGCAGCAGGCGATTTCCGGCTTCGTCATCCTCGTCGCCGTGATCGTCAACGCCCGCTCCGAACGCCGCGCCGGCAAGCAGATCCTGCCGCCCAAGGGCGCAGCGGCTGCATCGTCCAATAACCATCGTGCTCAGTTGCAAGGAAGCAAATCATGAAGGCCACCCGTACCTGGGAACTCATCCTCGTTTTCCTGCTGCTCATCGTCGTCGCCGGCTTCTCGGCGACCACCGAAGGCTTCCTGGACTTCTACAACCTCTCGGACAGCACCTTCAACTACAGCGAGAAGGCGTTGATCGCGCTGGTCATGGCGCTCGTCATCATCGCCGGCGAGATCGACATCTCCGTCGCCGCGACGGTGGCGCTGACCTCGGTGATGATGGGGCTGGCCAAGAACGCGGGGGCCGGCGTCGGTGTCATCGTGCTGGTCGGCCTCGCCTCCGGCGCGCTGTGCGGCGCGTTGAACGGCTTTTTGATCACGCGCTTCGCCCTGCCCTCGATCGTCGTCACCATCGGCACCCTGTCGCTCTACCGCGGCATGGCGCTGGTGATCCTCGGCGACGGCGCGATCACCGGCTACCCGGCCGCGCTGTCGGCGCTCGGCAACGGCTACATCGGCGACCTGCTCGGCCTGCCCTGGCTGCAGATTCCTTACGAGTTCGTGATCTTCATCGTCTTCGCGATCGCGATCGGCATCCTGCTGCACAAGACGATCATCGGCCGGCGCATCTACGCCATCGGCGCCAATCCGGTCGCCTCGCGCTTCTCCGGCATCGCGGTCAATCGCTACCGCTTCCTGCTCTTCGTCGCCGTCGGCATGATGGCAGGCTTCGCCTCGGTGCTGCTCACTGGCCGCATCGGCAGCACGCGCCCGAACATCGCCATGGGCTGGGAGCTCGACGCGATCACCATGGTGATTCTCGGCGGCGTCAGCATCAACGGCGGCAGCGGCTCGCTGCTCGGCGTCCTCCTCGCCATCGTCGTCCTCGGCATGTTCACCTTCGGCCTGCAGATGATGAACGTGCCCGGTATCGTCATGTCGATGATCCTCGGCGGCTTGCTGATCGTCTCGATGATCGTGCCCATCCTGATCCGTAGCCGCAAGCCACGCGTGGCCAAGGCCGCCTGATATCCCGGAGAACGCAAATGGAAAAAATCGCTTTCAAGATGAAGTTGAAACCGGGCCACGTCGCCGAATACCGCGCGCGCCACGACGCGATCTGGCCCAAGCTGGTCGATCTCCTGCGCGTGAGCGGCGTCCGCGACTACAGCATCTATCTCGACGAAGAGTCGCTGACGCTGTTCGGCGTGCTCTGGCGCACCGCCGACCATCGCATGGATGAGCTGCCGCAAACCGACGTGATGCAGGAGTGGTGGGCCTACATGGCCGACCTGATGGAGACGCAGACGAACGGCAACGAGCCGGTGGCGATCCCCTTGCCGCGCATGTTCCACATGGAGTAGAAACGGAACTCCTGGCTTCGTTCGGGGACGAAGCCAGTTCCCGCACTACTGCCCCGGCCAGGGGCAAACAACAATTCTCCAGGGGGCAATGAACATGCGGAAAACACTCATGAGATTACCCATGCGAGGCTTTCACCTGAACGCGCTCGGGGTTCGTGTGCGTCTGGGGCTCGTCGTCTCGCTCTCCGTCATCGCCTTGCTGGCCGTCGGTCTCGGCGGCTGGTTCGGCATCACCCGCATCAGCAGTTCCGTCGTCACCCTGCAGGACACGCGACTGCCCGCCGCGATGCTCGTCGGCGACATCCGCGGCGCAGCCAACCAGTTGTTGCTCCTCTCTTTCGAAGTCCTCGCCCGCGAGAAGCAGGCCAACGCGCAAAGCAAGTTCGCGCAGACGCTGGCGCGCAAGGAATCCGTTACCGCCATGCTGATCAAGGCGATGGAGGATTACGACCGGATCGCCAAGACCGAGGAAGAGGCCGAGTCGTGGAACACGCTCAAGGAATCGATGAAGCCGTGGCTGGCGAGCAATACGGAACTGTCTACGGTCATCAAGGCACTGGCCGACAACGACGACGCGGAAAAGCAGGCGCAGCTGTTCATGCAATACAAGGCACCGCTTGCAACCTGGGGCTACACGCAGGCGCGCGTCGATCTCAATCTTGCGAGCCTGCTCGCGCTGAACAAGGCCGCCGTGGAAAAGGCGCGCGAAGCGGACAACCTGACCATCGCGTTCGCCGAGCGCTTCATGCTGATCACGCTCGGCGTCGCGATCGTCGTTCTGCTGGTGCTCGCCGTCTTCTTCGTGCGCAGCATTACGGCGCCGCTCGAAGGGCTACGCCGCGCCATTGTCAGCGTCGCCGGCAACAACGACTTCACCCAGCGGGTGAACGTGCAGGGCAAGGACGAAATCGCACAGACGGCCGGCGCCTTCAATCGCCTGCTCGAGAGCATCCAGCACTCGCTGCGCGATGTGCTCGGCAACGCCGACGACATCGCGACGGCTTCGGAGCAGGCCTCCGCCGCATCGCAGCAGGCCGCGAATTCATCGGAAAGCCAGAGCGAAGCGGCGACCAGCATGGCCGCGGCGATCGAGGAGATGACCGTTTCCATCTCGCACATCGGCACCAGCGCGCACGACACGCTCAGCCGCGCGCGCGAAGCCGGCGCCGCCGCCGACCAGGGTGCGCTGATCATCACGCAGACGCACGAGGAGATGGACAAGATCGCCGGCACCGTCGAACAGGCAACGAAATCGATCGAGAAGCTGAGCCAGGAATCGGCACGTATCTCGACGATCCTGCAGGTCATCAAGGACGTTGCCGATCAGACCAACCTGCTGGCGCTGAATGCGGCGATCGAAGCGGCGCGCGCTGGCGAACAGGGGCGCGGCTTCGCCGTCGTCGCCGACGAGGTGCGCAAGCTCGCCGAACGCACGACGGCCTCGACCGACGCGATCAACCAGCTCGTCGTCTCGATGCAATCCTCGGGGCAGGAGGCGGTGCGCTGGATGGGTTCGGTCAACGAGCAGGTCGCCATCGGCAAGCGGTTGTCGGACTCGACGGTCGGCCACATCGACGGCATCCGCGACAGCGCGCAGCAGGTGGTAACGGCCGTGACCGACATCTCGGCGGCGCTGAACGAACAGAACGCCACGGCGCACGCCATCGCGCAGCAGGTCGAGACGGTCGCCCGCCTTTCGGAGACGAACAGCGCGACAGCGAAGGAAACCGAGGCGATCTCGGCGAATCTCGATCGTCTGTCGTCAAACCTGAAGACGGCGACCGGGAAGTTCCACGTTTGACCCGAAAAACCCGGGCTGCAACGCAAAGGCGCAAAGAACGCGAAGGTTCGCAAAGAAAACAAAGCGCTGCTTGCTTTGCGATCTCTGCGCCTTTGCGGTGAGTTTGTTTGGGTCAGAGTCTGTGAAAAAAACTCAAAACCCACCACAAAGGCGCAGAGGCACAGAGGAAACGCAGAGAAAAACTACCGTTACCAAAGATTTTCTCCGCGAAAATTCTGCGTCTCTGTGTCCCCCAAGGGGATTTCCTGCGGGGCATCTCTGTGGTGGATGTTTCGGCATTTGTTCACGACCTCTCAGGCGAAACGCTGCCCCGCCCCGCTCGCCTTTTCCTCGTTGCGCCGGTACTTCAACGGCGTCATGCCGATCTCGCGGTGGAAGCGGCTGGTGAAGTAGTTGCTGTCGTTGAAGCCGCAGGCGAAGGCGATCTCGGTCACCGTCTTGTCGGTTTCCTTCAACATGCGCATGGCGCGGCACAGGCGCACGCGCAGCAGGTAGCTGTTGGGCGGCATGCCGGTCACGTCGGCGATCTTGCGGCTCAGCGTGCGCAGGGGAATCTCGAACTTCTCGGCAAGGCTTTCCCAGTCGATTTCGTCACGGAAATGCTCGTTCAGATGGCGCAGCAACCGGGTCAGGCGCGCGTCCTTTTCATCCTGCTGCGTGGCGTTTTCCGGCTGGCCGCGCCAGAGTTCGATCATCAGCTGAGTAATCAGAAGTTCGACCATCTGCTCGGAGTAGTTGTGGCGGTTTTCGGTTTCTTCGGAGATGCGGTTGAGCAGTGTTTCGACCCGCTTCAGCGTGCAGCCGCCAACGACGTAGCTGTCGTTCTCTGCGCCGGCGTGCTGTTCGAGCAGGTTGGCGACGGTGTCCTGGTTTACGTGCTTGAAGCGCGAGGGAAGGATCAGCACATTGGTCAGGTAGAGGTCGTCGAGGCGGTCCATGAAATGCGTCTGATTGGCGCGCACGTGGAAGACCGAGCCGCGGCAGATCGGCGACGGGGTGCCGTTGATGTAGTTCATGGCACTGCCCGAGCGGACGATCACCAGTTCGTCGAACTCATGCACGTGCTCGGGAAAATACGTTTGCGGCGATCGCGGCAGTACCGAGACGACCGAATCGTTCGGGAAATACTCGTCGCGCGTCAGTGTTTGCATGGCCCTCCACCTTCAGACTTCATGGCGCCTCGGCGCCGTCGGTGCCGAACCGGGGTCTCTTTGACCCCGTTTTCAGTGTCGGCCAGCCTAGCCGATAACACAAGCCCGCCCCTTCGCCTGTCTGCCAAAAATGGCGCTGACCGGCCGATTTACCAAGGATGCGATCGGCGTCCGGCGAGTTCAGGCGGTCTTGTCGGTCATGGCCTGGATGGCCGTGAGCGCAATGGTGAACACGATGTCGTCAACCAGCGCGCCGCGCGACAGATCGTTCACCGGCTTGCGCAGCCCTTGCAGCATCGGCCCGACGGACACCACGTTGGCGCTACGCTGCACCGCCTTGTAGGTCGTGTTGCCGGTGTTGAGATCGGGAAAAACGAAGACGGTCGCCTGCCCGGCCACCTGGCTGTTCGGCGCCTTCTGCCGCCCAACCTCGGCAACCGACGCGGCATCGTACTGCAACGGGCCGTCGAGAACGAGATCCGGGAATCGTTGCTGCGCGATCTCGGTGGCACGGCGGACTTTCTCGACGTCCTCCCCGGCCCCCGACGTGCCGGTGCTGTAGCTGATCATCGCGACCTTGGGCACGAGGCCGAACGCCGTCGCGCTGTCCGCGCTCTGCTTGGCGATCTCGGCGAGCTGTTCGGCATTCGGCGCCGGGTTGATCGCGCAGTCGCCGTAGACGAGCACCTGATCGGGCATCAGCATGAAGAAGACTGACGAGACGATCGACGATCCCGGTGCAGTCTTGATCAGCTGCAATGCCGGACGGACCGTACTCGCCGTCGTGTGCACCGCGCCGGAGACAAGCCCATCGACATCGCCCACCGCGAGCATCATGGTGCCCAGCACCACCGCATCTTCAAGCTGCGCGACCGCCTGCTGGGTGGTCAGCCCCTTGCTCTTGCGCAGCTCGACCATCGGCTCCACGTAACTCGCGCGGATGAGGTCGGGGTCGAGAATCTCGAGGCTGGCGGGGAGCGTGACGCCTTGCGAGGTAGCGACCGTCTCGATCACTTCGCGCTTGCCGAGCAGCACGCAATGCGCGATACCTTTCTGCTCACAGATAGCGGCGGCACGCACGGTACGCGGCTCCTCGCCTTCCGGCAGCACGATGCGCTTCTTCGCCGCGCGCGCCTTCTGGATGAGCTGGTAGCGGAACGCCGGCGGCGACAGCCTGGTGTGTTCGGGCAGGTAGAAGGACGCCGAGATCACCTCGGCATCAAGGTGTTCGGCGACGTTGTCGAGCACATCATTCATGCGCGCCATGTCATCGCACGGCACGGCGCTCGATATGCGGCCGATCCGGCGCGCGATGGAGAAGCTGTCGTCGGCGGTGCGCAGGACGGGCAGGCCGGTATTGAACGCCGGCGCGGCGAGCTCCATCACCTGCGGCGCGATCCTGCTGTCGTGAGCGAGGAGCAGACCGGCCAGCTCGATGCCGCGACTGGCAGCCAGCGCCGAAGCGAGGATGATGTCGTCACGCTCGCCCGAGGTGATCACCAACGTTCCCGGCCGCAAGCCGGGGATGAACGGCGCGACCGAGCGCGCGGCTATCACCGTCTGAATCACGCGGCGGACACCAAGCTCGCCGGCAGAGACAATCTCGGCGCGGAGATGCTGTGCGACATCCAGGGTGCGCGGTGCGCGCAGGATCGGGTTGTCGTGCACCACGCCCCACAGCCGCGTTCGCCCTAGTCGGCGCTGCGCATCGGCGCCGTCGAAATCCTCTGCGGCCTTGTTGAAAACGACACCGGCCACCTTGCAGCCCGAGTTCAGGAACTGGCCGATGGCCAGGCGCAGGTCAGCGAACGCGCTCTCCAGCGACGCGTCGGCGACGACAATCACCTCGGCGTTGAGGCTGCGCGCAATGTCGACGTTGATCTGCGAGATGAAGGAATGCGACTCGTCGGCATGCAGCCCCTCGATGATGAGCACGTCGGCGGCTTCGCCCGCCTTCATGCACAAACCGACGATTTCTTCGAGCAGTTCGCTCGTCTGGTTGGCGGCGATACGCTCGGCAGTCGCTTGCAGGAGGAGCGCTTCAGGCACCTGCATCTGGAAGATCTGGCGGGCGAAGTAGCCGGAGCGGTCCGGCGTCTCCTCGGCGATCGGCTTGACGAAGCCGGCTTCGATGCCGAGCCGCTGCAAGGTGCGCACCAGCCCGAGCGCAACCGAGGTGAGCCCGACGGCCTTGCGCGCGGGGATGATCAGAAAAGCCTGTGCGTTCTTTCGTCTCATGCAGTCATCCCCTTGGATCAACGGTTCCGCCAGTGATTATTGATCTGGCACGACAATGTCTCAACCACCGTTCGGGCCGAGCCCGTCGAAGCCCGTTACCCTTCGACAAGCTCAGGGCGAACGGTCTTCAAACATGACCTCGCCTGATTAAAATTCAGCCGACGAAAGGTGGTGTCACCCCTTTTTTCAGCAGGATGTTGCCGTACTTGGCCATCTCGCTCGTCATCACCACGGCAAATGCCGCTTGTGCGCGATCGTAGAAGGCGAAGCGGTCGATGCGCTCGATCGACAGGCCCGGTGCGTCGCCAAACAGCGCCTTGCGGTAGCGCGCCTCGACGCTCGGATCGAGCTCGTCGCCGGCCACTGCCGCCATCATGACGAGCGGCGGCGCATAGCTGTCGAGCTCGAACAGGGGAATCAGGCCCTTGAGCAATGTATCGACGCCGACGCCATCGGCGCGCAGGACACGGCTGTTCATGCTGTGGCCGGGGAAATGCGCGTCGGCGAAGACGATCTCGTCGCCGTGGCCCATCTCGGAGAGCACCTTCAGGAGTTCGGGGGAAATTGCAGGAGAAATTCCTTTGAGCATTTCAGTCTTCCATGGATGAGGTTGATCGGTTGCCCCGCCACGGCGGGGCCGGTCGCGTGATCTCAGAGTCTATGAAGAAATTCGAAATCCACCGCAGAGGCACGGAGGCACAGAGAAAACACAGAGGAAATCCACTATTTCAAAAGGTTTTCTCTGCGAAAAACTCTGCGTCTCTGCGTCTCTGTGACTCTGTGGTAGGGATATCGGTACTTTCACAACCTCTCAGTCGTAGAGGACGGCGGCGATCTTCGGGTCGTTCATGTTGTTCTTGTCCCACCAGTAGAAGCCGGTGTCGATGACTTTCGGCAACTGTTCGCCCTTGATCGCCCTGACCGCCGCTTCCACCGTCTTGTAGCCCATGCCGACCGGGTTCTGCGAGATGGCGCCGGCCATTTCGCCGCTCGCCACCGCGGCCTTCTGCTCCTTGCCCGAGTCGTAGCCGACGATGACGATCTTCTTCTGCATCTCCTTCATAGCGTTCAGCACGCCGATCGCCGAGCCTTCGTTGGCGCCGAAGATGCCCTTGATGTCCGGGTACTGCTCGAGAATGGCCTTGGTGATCTCGGCCGACTTCGCCTTGTCTCCGCCGCCGTACTGGACACTGACGACCTTGATGTCGTGGTAGGCCTTCATGCGCTTGACGAAGCCATCGCGCCGGTCGATGCCGGTACGGCTGTGGTCGTCATGCACGACGACAGCGACCTCGCCGGACTTGCCGATCAGCTCGGCCATCTTGTCGGCGGCGAGGCCCGCAGCGGCGAAGTTGTCGGTGGTCGCCGTGGTGCGCGGGATGACGCTATCGACGCCGGAATCAAAGGCAATGACCGGGAGCTTCTTGTAGTGCGCATCGACCAGCATCGGCGTCGCCGCCCTGCTGTCCAGCGCGGCCAGCGCCAGCGCGGCCGGTTTGTTGGCGAGCGCGCTCTTCAGCATCTCGGTCTGCTTGTCGATCATGGTCTCGTTTTCCGGACCTTCAAAGGTGATCCTGACGTCGAAGTCCTTGGCCGCCTGCTCGGCGCCGGCCTTCACCGCTTGCCAGAACTGATGCTGCGAACCCTTCGAGACGATCGGAATGTACACCTCACGATTCGCCATGAAGGCGAAGTAAGCCGCCACACCGGCGGCTACAACGACAGCACCACCCACTATTGCTTTTCCCATGCTCATCAGATTGCTCCCTTTAGTTGGACACTCATTGCTACAAACCCTAGAGCCTATACTGATCCGTAATAGTTCGCATCTCGCGCGCCAACGCGTTGAGCTGTTGTGCCGTCATCGCGCTCGCGCGCGCCGCCCCGGTGCTCTGCTCGGCCATCTGCGCGATACGCTCGACCGATTGGGCGACGGCGGTGCTGGCCGAACTCTGTTCGTGGATCGCGTCGGTAATCTCGCCGACCATGCCGGCCGCCTCGCGCGAGCCCTCGCCGATCTGCCGGATGAGGTTGCAGGCGCCGCCCGCGCGCGCGACGCTCGCCGCCACCTGATCGACGGCACCGTGCATGCTGGCCGAGGCGTCCTGTGCGCCGGCGCGCATGGCAGCGATCGTCTCGGTGATCTCGTGCGTCGATTTCTCGGTACGCTCGGCGAGCTTGCGCACTTCATCCGCCACGACAGCGAAGCCGCGCCCCTGCTCGCCGGCACGCGCCGCTTCGATCGCTGCATTCAGCGCCAGCAGATTGGTCTGGTCGGCGACGTCCTTGATGACGCCAACGACGGTAGCGATCTTCTGGCTCTGCGTTTCAAGCTTGTTGATGATGTCGGCCGAGGCGGAAACCGACGCGGCGATCGTGTCGATGTCGCCGACGGCTTCGACGACGACGTTCTCGCCCTCGGTCGCCAGATTACCGGCGCTGGACACACGCTCGCGCGTACGCGTCGCGCGGTCGCCGACCTGATTGATGCTGACGGTCAGTTCTTCCATGCTCGCCGCCATTTCCGAGGCGGCGGCACTCTGCGCTTCCGACGTGTCGGCGACCTGCCTCGACGCGTCCGACATCGTCTCGGCCGACTGCGCGACCTGCGCCGCGGCACGGGCGACGCTCTGCAGGTTTCCCTGCAAACGTTCGAGCAGGCGGTTCAGCGCCGCGCCCATCTTGCCGATCTCGTCGTCGCTGCGCAGGTCGACGCGCGCCGTCAGGTCGAGTTCGGATTCGACGCGCGCGACGGCGTGCTCCATGCGTGCGAGACCGCCGCTGATGCTGCGTCTGAGGGCAAAGCTGAAACCACCGAGCACGAGTGCGCCGAACGCAATGGAGACGAGCGAGAGCCAATTACCGCTGGCCAACGCGGCGTTGGCCTTTTCCCGTTGTGCGGATGCGAGCTTCTTCGAGTAATCGGTGTGCTCGACCAAGTGCTTCTCAAGCGCGTCGATAAGCGGTCTGCCCTGAACGAAGAGCTCCTTGGCGTCCGTGTTCTGGCTGTCGCGGGACTTCCGGAGCACCTGTTCCACCGACGCGAGGTACGCCGTGTAGGCCTGGCGGTCCGCCTCCAGCATCTGGCGATCCGTATCGTCGCTGTTGGCCGCCAGCGTCGCGTAGGCGTCGAGCGTCGTCGCAAAGAGCTGCCGGGCATCGGCGATCCGCTTGTCGTAAGCCTTCTTCTCGTCATCGTCCCACGTGGTCATGTGCCCGAGCACGGCGACGCGGATCTCGAGGAAGGTCTTCTGCATCAAGGCGATCGCCTCGACCGCCGGAACCGTGTTCTTCTCGCTGTATTCGACGGCCTCGCCGATCGAGTGCGCGACCCGGTTACCGATGATACCGACAACCAACAGGATGACCAGCGAGAGCACTGCCATCAAGGTCAGTTGGCGGGATATGGTCAGTTTCATCTCGCTTCTCCTTTGCCTGTGAGCCGCCGGGTTCGTAACGGCCCGACAAGACTACCCTAAGGCTGGACGCATGCCAGCCCTCGTTCCCAAACGCCGAATCGGCTCAGAGTCAGTGAAGAAATTCAAAACTCACCGCAGAGGCGCAGAGGCGCGGAGGCGCAGAGGAAACACAGAGGAAAAACACTGTTTCCAATGGTCTTCTCTGCGAAAACTCTGCGTCTCCGTGACTCTGTGGTCGGTGTTTCAGCAGTTATTCACAACCGCTCAGGAGGCCGGGTGATAAACCTGATAGTCGTGGGAGACGACCGCGCTCGCCGCTTGGGGCGTCGGGTAGTAGCCCAGACCGCAGAATCCATAGAGGGCGGCACCGAGCACGGTCATCTCGTTCTCGGCGACGACGCGCACCGGGATCTTCAACGCGTCGGCCTTGATCTGGTTCCACAGACGATTCTTCGAGCCGCCGCCGACGAGGATCAGCTCCTCGGCCTTGAAGCCGCAGATGCGTTCCAGTTCGTGCAGCTGATGCGCGAGCTTGGCCGACAGCGCCTCCAACGTCGCGCGGTAGAGATGGCCGCGCGAGGTATTGATCGACAGTCCGCTGAACGCGCCACCGCCGACACCGCCGCCGCCGACAAGGAGGTCCGGTACCATCCTCACCCCGTCGCAACCCGCCGCCACGGCGTTCGCCTCGGCGATCATCTGCGCGTAGACCTCGCCTGGATTGGCACCCTTCCAGCACATCTCCTTCACCCACTCGAGCACGCCGGAGGCCAGCCATTGCAGGCCGGGGTTGTACAGGCCGGACGCGGAATCAAGTTCGCAGGTGGACTCGGCAAAGCCTGACAACGAGACGGTGTCGACCTGCGCCGTACGCGCCATGAGGATTTCCCACGTCCCCGACGAGAGCACGGGCTGGTTCATGCCGGCGCCGGACCCGAAGAGGGCGAACTGCGTATCGTGCCCGGCGGAGGTCACCGGGATGCCGGCCGGCAGTCCGAGGAGTTGCGCGGCGTCAGCGTGCAGCTGGCCGATCACCTCGCCCGGATTGACGATCTTCGGAAAAATCGACTTCGCGATGCCGACCTTGCCGAGGATGTCTTCACTGAACTCGTCCCGCGCCAGATCAAACATCTGGCTCGTTCCCGCCATCGTGCGGTCGGTCGAAAAGACGCCGGTCAGGCGATGGTTGATCAGGGACGAGATGAACAGCCAGTGCGCCGTCTTTTCGAGAACGTCCGGACGATTCTCGCGCAGCCAGATGAACTTGTAGAGCGTGTTGAACGTGAAATGCCCGACACCTGAAATCTGTTGCAGGCGCGCCGGATCGAAGTACTTGCGGATGTTCGCCATGACCGCGGCCGTGCGCGGGCATTTCCAGCTGATGATCGGGTAGAGCAGCGAACCTCTGGCGTCGACCGGTGCGCCGTCGACGCCGAAGGTCGTGACGGTGACGCCGACGACGCGACGTTCTTCGGCCGCCAGTTGCCCGGTAATCGCCGCGCAGCACTGCGCGAACTTGCCGAGGATCTCGTCGAGCGACCAGATATGCCAGGCGCCGTTCTCGGCCGCCGGCTGCGTCGCGTTGGGCAACACGCCCTTGGCGACGATTTTTCCTTGGGTATCGACCGCGATCGCGCGGACATTGGTCGCTCCGCAATCGAGCACGACGACGACATCGTTAGCCATGAAATCTCCGTCCCTGTTCTCGGCTCACTGTGCGCGCCTGGCTCTGATGGCGAACGCACGATGGTTCTTCGATCGACCGGAATGCAGGCAACACACCGCCCTCCGAACGACCGACTTGGTTTTTCAATTCGGTGGAAAGAAAGCAACCGGGCTGTACGGGCGTCGTGTACGCACCCGCACAGCCGGAGAAAGCAGGCGGCTCATCCGCGCGGAAGAGCCGTGTTACGACTGGATCAATCGTAGAGAACGGCCGAGATCTTCGGGTCGTTCATGTTGTTCTTGTCCCAGTAGTAGAAGCCGGTGTCGATGATCTTCGGCAGCGTTTCGCCCTTGAGCGCCTTGACGGCTGCTTCAACCGTCTTGTAGCCCATGCCGACCGGGTTCTGCGTGATGGCGCCGGCCATTTCGCCGCTCGCCACGGCAGCCTTCTGCTGCTTGCCGGAGTCGTAGCCGATGATGACGACCTTGCGCTTCATTTCCTTGGCGGCATTCAGCACGCCGATCGCCGAACCTTCATTGGCGCCGAAGTAACCCTTCAGGTTCGGGTTGGCTTGCAGCACGGCCTTGGCGACTTCGGTCGACTTCAGGTGGTCGCCGGCGCCGTATTGCACGCTGACGACCTTGATCTTCGGATACTTGGCCTTGACCTGGTTCAGGAAGCCATCGCGACGGTCGATACCGGTGCGGCTGGTCTGGTCATGCACGAGCACGGCCACATCGCCTTCACCGCCGATCAGCTCGGCCATCTTGTCGGCTGCGAGGCCGGCAGCTGCCAGGTTGTCCGTCGTCGTCGTCGTCAGCGGGATGTCGCTATCGACGCCAGAGTCAAACGCGATGACCGGGATCTTGGCAGCTTGAGCCTTCTTCAGGAGCGGAATCGCTGCCTTGCTGTCGAGCGCGGCGAAACCGATGGCGCTCGGCTTCTTGGCCAGTGCGGCGGAGAGCATGTCGATCTGTTTGTCGACCATGGCTTCGCTTTCCGGACCTTCGAACGTGACCTTGACGTTCAGATCCTTGCCGGCCTGGTCAGCGCCAGACTTCACGGCTTGCCAGAATTGGTGCTGGAAACCCTTCGAGATGAGGGGAACGAAAACTTCTTCAGCCGAAACGGTGCCAGAAAAACCGATTGACGCGCCCAGACCCAGGCCGATGGCCAAGCTCAGCATTTTTTTCTTCAGATTCATTGTGTGCCTCCAGAAAGGGAAAACAAAGAAACAGACTGCAATGGGTACAACGAACAACTGGCCCAACGAACTACCCTGATACGGTTGCTGCAAGCGGAGCGCCGCGGTTTTGTGTCGCGACGCTCCAATTTCGCTATCCCTACTTCTTCTTTCGCATGTTGTCGGCGAAGACGGCGAGGATGATGATGATGCCGGTCATGATGATCTGCCACTCCTGCGCCACCGACATGATGCGCAGACCGTTGGTCAGCACGCTCATGATGAAGGCGCCGATGATCGTGCCGAGGATGGTGCCGGAACCGCCGGAGAGCGAGGTGCCGCCGATGACCACCGCAGCGATTGCGTCGAGTTCATAGCCCTGGCCAAGCGCCGGCTGTGCGGAATTCAGACGCGAGGCCATGAGCAGACCGGCGATACCGCAGATGCCGCCGGCAAACGAGTAAACGATGATCTTCCAGCGATCGGTATTGACGCCGGAGAGACGGACCGCTTCCTCATTGCTGCCGAGCGCGAAGGTGTAGGTGCCGAGGATCGTCTTGTTGAGGATGAAGGTCGCAGCGATGGCGACGATGAAGAGGATCAGCACGGCGTTCGGGATCGGCAGGCTGGGCAGGATTTCTCCAATCAGCGAGTCCTGGGCGATCGCGGTGAAGCCTTCGGTGTCGTTGAAGTAGATCGGCTTGGTGCCCGAAATCACCAGCGACAGGCCCTTGGTGAGCAGCATCATGCCGAGCGTGGCGATGAACGGCGGGATCTTCATCTTGGCGATCATGAAGCCGGAAGTGAAGCCGCACAGCGCACCGAAGAAGATCGAGGTCACGACGCCGGTCCACAGCGGCATGCCCATGTTGGTCAGGACGACACCGGTCATCACCGAGCAGAAGGTCATCATCGTGCCGACCGAGAGGTCGATGCCGGCGGTGATGATGATGAAGGTACAGGCAATGGCGAGGACGCCGTTGACCGCCGTCGCCTGCAGGATGCCGACGATGTTGTCGGTCTGCATGAAGGCCGGCGAGGCGAAGCTGAAGAAGATCATGAGGCCGATCAGGCTGGCGAAGGCCAGCATTTTCTGCCGGGCGGAAGCGTTCAACAACGCCTTGGGGGCTTGCGTTTCCTTGGTCGTAGCAATCGTAGAAGACATGGCGAGGGATCCGGATTAGTTGAATTGGGTGGTTTCGCGCTGGGTGGCGTACTGCATGATGTTTTCCTGGGTCGCTTCGCCGGCTTTCAGTTCGCCGGTGATGCGGCCTTCGCACATCACGAGAATGCGGTGCGAGAGGCGCAGGACTTCGGGCAGTTCGGAGGAGATCATGACGATCGCCCGACCTTGTTCGGCCAGTGTGTTGAGCAGCTTGTAGATTTCGCTCTTGGCGCCGACGTCGATGCCGCGCGTCGGTTCGTCGAAGAAGAGCACTTCGCAGTCGCGCACCAGCCATTTGGCGATGACGACTTTCTGCTGGTTGCCGCCGGAGAGGAAGGCGACCTTCTGGGAGACGTTCGGCGTCTTGATGTCGAGCTGCTTGACGAAATGCAACGCGGTTTCGCGGATCGCTTTCTGCTTCAGGAAAAAGTTGGCGGAGAGGAAGCGCTTCATCGTGGTCAGCACGATGTTCGCTTCGACGTCCATGCCGGTGGCCAAGCCGAAGTGCTTGCGGTCTTCCGAGAGATAGCCGATGCCGTGCTTGACCGCGTCGGTCGGCGTCTTGATCGAGGCGGTCTGGCCGTGGACGATGATTTCGCCGGAGTCGATCTTGTCGGCGCCGAAGATGGCGCGGGCGACTTCGGTGCGGCCGGCGCCCATGAGGCCGGCGAAGCCGAGGATTTCGCCCTTCCTGACCTGGAAGCTGACGTTCTTGATGACGCGGCCGCGATTGAGATTCTTCACTTCGAGGACGACCTCGGCGTTCTGCGGCGCCGGGGTCGGGCCGTCGCCGTCGAACAGTTGCCGGCCGACCATCATGCCGATGATGGTGTCCATGCTCGTTTCGGCGGTCGGGACGGTGCCGATGTACTGGCCGTCGCGCATGACGGTGACGCGGTCGGAGATGCGCTTCAACTCGTCCATCTTGTGCGAGATGTAGACCATGCCGACGCCGTGTTCCTTGAGCTGGCGGATGATCTTGAACAGGTCGTCGATTTCGGCGTTGTTCAGGGCGGCGGTCGGTTCGTCGAGGATGAGCACTTTCGTGCCGTGGAAGGAGAGTGCCTTGGCGATTTCGACCATCTGCTGCTTGGCGACGGTCAGTTCGCTGACCAGCGTCTCCGGGTCGAGCTTGAGGTGCAGGCGGTCGAGGATGGCCTGCGTCTCCTTGTTCATCTTCTGCTTGTCGACGACGCCGAACCTGTTCCTCGGTTCACGGCCGATGAAGATGTTGTTGGCAACGCTCATGTGACTCATCAGGTTGAGTTCCTGATGGATGATGCCGACGCCTAGCGCCTGCGCTGCGCGCGGGCCGCTGATTTCGACCTCCTGACCGTTGATCTTGATCGTGCCGCCGTCCTTTTGATAGACGCCGGCCAGCACCTTCATCAACGTGGATTTCCCCGCGCCGTTCTCGCCCATCAGGGCGTGAACTTCCCCCGCAACAAGATCAAACCGGGCGTCGATCAACGCTCGCACCCCGGGAAATGACTTGTTGAGATTCCTAATCTCGACGATCGGTGTCACGTATTGCCCTTCCCTAAAAATCAGATATCTGAGGCTTCTTCATTTGCCATGCTCTTGTCGTGGCATGCTCAAATGCACGAATACTACGACTCGTGCAGCAAATCCAGATTTCAATTTTTTCTTGTTCTTATTACAAATACTACAAGCCGTTCGCGGCACCCGTTCATGCGATGCGTGCGCCCCGGTTGCAGAGCGTCGTCACACGCTCGCCTGACGACTTATTTTCCGCTGTTATTTTAGCTAAGTCGAGTTAGCAATATAAACAGGGCGAAATGTAAAAACAAGCCCCCACGATGTAAATATTTAGTGCGCCGTCGAAACCGCCTTGCAAAAAGGCAAAAAAAACGCAAACCCGACCGAGATCAGGTTTGCGCTCAAGCGCTGTTGCCAGCGTCACATGCCGAAGTTGATCGATACGGCTGATCCGAGGGAGATCAGCCGCTCGCGAATCTCTTGCCTAGTTGCGGGTCAGCGTGCCGTCCCAGGTCGACACGGCCTTCTTCGAGTCCTCTTCAGTGAACCAGACCGAGGTGACCGCCTTGGTTTCGGTGAAGAAGGCGACGCCGTCCTTGCCCATGGCGTGCAGGTCGCCAAAGAACGAATCCTTGTGTCCGGTGAAGGGGAAGATCGAGAACGGGACCGGGATGCCGACGTTGATGCCGACCATGCCGCCGTGCGTGCGCTTGGCGAACTCGCGGGCATGGCGTCCGGAACTCGTGTAGATGCACGAGCCGTTGGCGAAGCGGTTGGCGTTCATGATCGCCAGGCCTTCCTCGAAGTCCTTGACGCGCTTGATGCAGGTCACCGGCCCGAAGATTTCGTCGTTGCCGACGCTGTGTTCCGGCAGCACGTTGTCGAAGATCGTCGGGCCGACGAAATAGCCGTTCTCGCAACCGTCGACCTTCGCGCCGCGGCCGTCGAGGACGAGCTTTGCACCTTCGTCGACGCCGCGCTGGATCCAGTTTTCGACCGACTGCTTCTGCGCCGCGGAGACTAGCGGGCCGAGTTGCGACGACGGGTCGTAGGCCGGACCGAGCTTGAGCTCCATGGCTTTCTTCTTGAACAGGGCGATGAATTCATCGGCGATCGATTCCTGCACGCAGACGACCGGCAAGGCCATGCAGCGCTGACCGGCGCAACCGTAGGTCGAGTTGATGATGCCGGCGACTGAACGCTCAAGCACGCAGTCTTCCATGACCAGCGCGTGGTTCTTGGCTTCGCACAGGGCCTGGACGCGCTTGCCGGCGCCGGCGGCGGTCGAGTAGATGTGCAGGCCGACCGAGGTCGAGCCGACGAAGGTGACGCCCTTGACGGCCGGGTTGGTGAGCAGCGAATCGGCTTCGACACGCGAGCACGTGACGAGATTGACCACGCCTTTGGGCAAACCGGCTTCGATCAACAGTTCGAGCATGCGGCTCGACGTCTGCGGCACCATCGAGGCTGCCTTCAGGACGAAGGTGTTGCCGGTGGTGATGCAGAACGGCAGCATCCAGCCCATCGGGATCATCGCCGGGAAGTTGTACGGCGCGATACCGACGAAAACGCCGAGCGGCTCACGGAACGAGACGGTGTCATAGCCGTTGGCGACGTTCATGCAGGTGTCGCCCTGCATCAGGTAGTGCGACGCACAGGCGCATTCGACGACTTCGATTGCCTTCAGCACGTCGCCCTTGGCTTCCGCGACGACCTTGCCCATTTCGGTAGCAAGCAGCGTGGCGAGTTCGTCGAGGTTCTTGTCGAGCAGTGCCTTGAAACGGAACATCAGCTGGATGCGCTGCGGGATCGGCGTATTGGACCAGGCCGGGAACGCGGCAGCGGCGGCCTTGACGGCGGCGTCGACTTCGCTCTGCGTGCAGCACGGGGCTTCGGCGATCTGGACGCCGAGGCTGGGGTTCATCACCGGCATGTACTTCGACGTTGCCGATTCGAGCCACTCGTTGTTGATGCAGTACTTCAAACGCTTGATGCTGGCCATTTTTACGACTCCTTGGATGACGTTGAAAATCCCTTGCGTTGCTTGGTTTTCGGGTGCCCTGCCGCTATTTCATCGTCGGCATGACGAAATCCGCACCGGCGCGCATGCCGGTCGGCCAGCGCGTAGTGATCGTTTTCAGCTTGGTGTAAAAGCGCACGCCTTCCGGGCCGTGCATGTGGTGGTCGCCGAAGAGCGAGGCTTTCCAGCCGCCGAAGCTGTGGAAGGCCATGGGCACCGGGATCGGCACATTGACGCCGACCATGCCGACCTGCACGCGGTGGCTGAAGTCGCGCGCCGCGTCGCCGTCGCGGGTGAAGATCGCCGTGCCGTTGCCGTATTCGTGCTCGTTGACCAGATCGACGGCCGACGTGTAATCGGCGGCGCGCACGATCGCCAGCACCGGCCCGAAGATTTCTTCGCGGTAGATTTTCATTTCCGGCGTCACGTGATCGAACAGCGTCGGACCGACCCAATTGCCGCGCGGATAGCCGTGGATCTTGCATTCACGCCCGTCGACGAGCAGCGTTGCGCCTTCTTCCGCACCGCTGTCGATATAGCTGACGACCTTGTCGCGGTGCTGCGCGGTGATCAGCGGCCCCATTTCCGAAGTGCGGTCGGAGCCCGGCCCGGTCTTCAGCGCCGCGATGCGCGGCAGCAGCTTCTCGACGAGCGTGTCGGCCGTCGCATCGCCAACCGCGACGACGACCGAGATCGCCATGCAGCGCTCGCCCGCCGCGCCGTAAGCGGCGCCCATCAGCGCGTCGGCAGTGAGATCGAGGTCGGCGTCGGGCATCACGACCATGTGGTTCTTGGCGCCGCCCAATGCCTGCGCGCGCTTGCCGAAAGCACAGGCGCGCTCGTAGATGTAGCGGGCGATCGGCGTCGAGCCGACGAAGCTCACCGCCTTGACGTCGGGGTGTTCGAGCAGGGTGTCGACCGACTCCTTGTCGCCATTGATGACGTTGAACACGCCGTCGGGCAGCCCCGCTTCCTTGAGCAGGCGCGCGACGATCAGCGACGCCGACGGATCGCGCTCGGAGGGTTTCAAAATGAACGTATTGCCGCAGGCCAGAGCGACCGGGAACATCCACATCGGCACCATGATCGGGAAGTTGAACGGCGTGATGCCGGCGACGACGCCGAGCGGCTGACGCAGGCTGTGCGAGTCGACGCTGGTGCCGACGTTCTCGGTCACTTCGCCCTTCAGGAGGTGCGGGATACCGACGGCGAACTCGACGACTTCCAGCCCGCGCTGCACTTCGCCGAGCGCGTCGGCGTGCACCTTGCCGTGCTCCGAAGTGATCGTCGCGGCGAGTTCTTCAGCGTGCTCTTCGAGCAGCGCGCGAAAGCGGTTGAGAATGCGCGAACGGCGCAGCGGCGGCGTCGCCGCCCAGCCGGGGAAAGCGCGCGCGGCCGCGGCGACGGCAGCGTCGACGTCTTCACGCGCGGCGAGCCGAACGCGTCCGATCATCTCGCCGCGCGCCGGATCGTTGATGTCCTGGCTACGCCCGGGTGCGCCGGCGGTGAGCTTGCCATCGATGTATTGCAGCACTTCGTACATTCATCACTCCTTTTTCGATTCGGCGGCGCCGTGATGCAAGTGGCGACTACCGGAATTCGGGCGACACGGTCCCACGCCACGGCAAAAGCCGTGGCTTCCTTCCCTTTGTTCTTCCCTGAATCGCCTTCGTGCGAAGGCTAGTTCGACTTTGTTGCTAGGCCGGTTTCAGCATCCACTCATGCACCGGATCGTTCTTGAATACCCAGTTGCGCTTCTCGCCGGCCATTACATTGAGGTAGTACGACGTGTAGGCATGCGGCACGGTGACCGGGTGGTAGCCGCGCGGCACCATCACGACGTCGTGATCTTCGGCAGCCATCGCCTCGTCGAGGCTGCGGTCGTCGGTATAGACACGCTGGAAGACGTAGCCCTGCGGCGGATTGAGGCGGTGGTAGTAGGTCTCTTCCAGCGAGCTTTCGACCGGCATGTTGTCCTGGTCATGCTTGTGCGGCGGGTAGCTCGACGAGTGGCTGGCCGGGGTGATGACTTCGACCACCAACAAACTGTCGGCCGACTGGTCGGACGGCAGGATGTCGGTGACGAAGCGCTGGTTGGAGCCTTCGCCGCGCACCGAACGACGCATCGACGCCGCCGGAATCACGCGCGCCGGATGCGTGCCGAAGCCCGGCGCATGGGTGATCGCGATTTCGCAAGCGGTCACTGCGGTTGCGCTGACGCGGCAGTTATTGGGAACGTAGGCCGCATCCGGCGCCTTGTCCTCGAATACGCTGTCGCGCGTACCGAGCACGCCGCAGTCGATGCTGCCCGCCTGCACCCTGGCCTTGCCGGCGAGTACCACCAGGCAAGCCTCGCGCGCCGGATCTTCGAACGACACCGATTCGCCCGGTTGCAGACGATAGGCCGCAAAGCCAACGTAGCCCCAGCCGGCCGAAGCCGGTGTCACATTGGCGATTTCCTTGCCCGGCTTCGCTTTTACCAATAACTTGCTCACGCTTTTCCCCTTGCTCGGCTCGTTAGCCGTTGACCTTCTTCACCAGTGACGCCAGGCAGTCGTAACCCTTCTTGGCGTACTCGTAGCTCGGTGCGACGGCCGGGTCCTGCTCGGCCTCGACGACCAGCCAGCCCTTGTAGTTGTGTTCGGCGAGCAAAGCGAGGATCGGCTCGAAGTCGATCATGCCGTCGCCCGGCACGGTAAACACGCCGTCGAGCACCGAGTTGAGGAAGCTCTGATCGTTGTTGCGCGCCTTCTTCATCACGGCCTCGCGCACGTCCTTGCAATGCACGTGCACGACGCGGCCGATGTGCTTCTTCAGCTCGGCCAGGGCGTTGCCGCCGCCGAAGGTGATGTGGCCGGTATCGAAGAGCAGGCCGACGTTGTCGGTCGTCAGCTTCATCAGCGTATCGAGATCCTGCGTGCTCTCGCAGTACGCGCCCATGTGGTGGTGGTAAGCCAGCGTGATGCCATTCGACTTGAGATAGGCACCGAAGGCGTCGAGCTTCTTCGCATAGTCTTCCCATTGCGCCATCGTCGTGAAGCGCGGCCGGCGCGACAGCGGCACCTGCTGCTGGCCCTGTACCGAACCGGCGACTTCGCCATAGACCATCACTTTGCAGCCGTTGAAGACGAGTTTCTTCATGTGGGCATCCACGGCCTTGATCTCGTCTTCCAGCGTGCCCTCGGCGAGGTTGCCCGAATGCCATCCGGAGACGACGACCGCGCCGTAACCGGCCAGCTTGGCCTTCAGTTCGGCCGGATCCTTCGGGAACTTGTTGCCGAGTTCGAAGCCGACGTAACCGATCTCGGTGCCTTCCACCAGACAGGTTTCCAGCGGCGTGTCGCCACCGAGTTGCGGCAGGTCGTCATTCGTCCAGGAGATCGGGTTGATGCCGATGCGCACTTCGAGTTTTCCCATGTCTGTCTCTTTTCCTGTAATTGTTTGGATTGGTCGGTTTTATGTGTTGAATGACTGCCGTTGCTAGACGCGCTGCTTTTTCTTGTCCAGCACCAGTCGCTCGTGCGCCGCCACCACTTGCGGACGCTTCGAAACTTCGGGCACGCCGACTTCCCACCAGGAGCCACCTTCCGGTGTGCATTGCGGTCCGTCGATGACGATGCTGATCAGGTAGGACTTGTCCGAGGCACGGGCTCGGACCATCGCCGCCTTCAGCTCGTCGATGGTCTTCACCGTCTCGGCGTTGGCGCCGAGCGAACGGGCGTTCAGCTCGAAGTCGATGGCCGGGACACCGTGCGCGCCGGTGCGGCAATCCTTGTACATATTGTTGAACTCGGCACCGCCGCAGGCCTGCTGCAGGCGGTTGATGCAGGCGTAGCCAAAGTTGTCGGTGAGCACGACGATGATCTTCAGGCCGAGCATCACCGAGGTCGCCAGTTCGTTGTTCAGCATCAGGTAGCTGCCGTCGCCGACGATGACGATCACCTCGCGATCCGGCCGTGCCATCTTGACGCCCAGGCCGCCGGCGACTTCGTAGCCCATGCACGAGTAACCGTATTCCATGTGATAGCCGCCCGGCGTCGACGTGCGCCACAGCTTGTGCAGCTCGGCCGGCCACGTACCGGCGGCGCAAACAGCGATATCGTTGGCGCAGGAATCGGGCGACGAAGCCTGCACGGCGCCGGTCACTTCGCCGTAAGTCGGCAGCGCAGCGCGCGAGCTGACGACGATTTCGGAGACCGTGTCGCGCCATTGCTTGTTCAGCGACAGCGCCTTTTCGTGCCAGGCTGCGTCGGAACGCCAAGAGCCCAGAGCCTGCGACAACGCGTCAAGCGCCACAGCCGCGTCGGCATGCACACTGACGCCGCCCCACTTGACGGCGTCGAACGGCGTCACATTGATCGAAACCAGTTTGGCCTGTGAGTAGAGCGCGTGCGAGCCGGTGGTGAAATCCTGCAAGCGCGTGCCGACGGCGATCACGACATCGGCGTCGACCGCCAGCGCGTTCGACGCGGTCGATCCGGTGACGCCAATCGAACCGGAGAGGAGCGGATGATCCCAAGCCAGCGCGCCCTTGCCGGCGTGCGACTCGCCGACCGGAATGCCGTGCTTCTCGACGAAACTCTTGAGCGCCGCCGTACCACCCTCGCTGTACAACACCCCGCCGCCGGTGACGACGATCGGGCGCTTGGCCTGCTTGAGGATTTCGGCGACGGCGTCGATCTCGAAGGCTTCGGGCGGCGGCTGGCGGAAATGGACAACGCGCTCGGCGAAGAATTCTTCCGGCCAGTCTGCCGCCATCGCCTGCACATCCTGCGGCAGCGCCAGCGTCACCGGGCCGCACTGAGCCGGATCGGTGAGCACGGCAATGGCGCGCGGCAAGGCGGTCAGCAGTTGATGCGGCGTGACGATGCGGTCGAAATAACGGGAAACGGGACGCAGACAATCGGCCGCCGAAACGTTGCCATCCTGGAAGTCCTCGACCTGCTGCAAAACGGGATCGGGTGCCCGCGAAACGAAAATGTCGCCCGGAAGCAGCAGCACCGGCAGACGATTGACGTGCGCAGTGCCGGCCGCCGTTACCAGATTGGTGCAGCCTGGCCCGATGGAGGAGGTCACCGCCATCATGCGGCGGCGGAAATGCGCTTTGGCGTAGGCCACGGCGGCAAGCGCCATGCCCTGCTCGTTGTGCGCGCGGTAGGTCGGGAAGGTTTCCTTGACCGCATGCAGCGCTTCTCCGAGACCGGCCACATTGCCATGCCCGAAGATCGCCCAGATGCCGCCAAACAGCGGCTCCGTGCCGTTTTCCGTGAGCACTTTCTGCGCCGCCAGATAGCGCACCAGCGCCTGCGCCATCGTCAACCGAACCGTAGCCATTCACACACCTCCATTATTTGTATTCAGCCAGCGGGATGTTTCCACCACGCTCGCATCGGCACTCGTAAAACTCGAAGATTCGTTGGCAACCACGATAGCGCGGTCCCGACGTAATTGCAACACAAATTCTTAAAATTTTATTATCGGAATTATTGTTCTATTTTCAATCCCGAAAAAGTGCGATCGCTCGCGCTTTCCTTCCTGCCACGCAACTGCCGAGCGGCAGGCGATCCCCATCGAGCATCGCCTGCCGCCGACCGCGTGATTCAACCCAGTTCGATTACGCGGTGCCCCTCATACGCCTCGCGCAGCGCGATGGCGATGCGCGTTGCTTCGCGCGCGTCGGCCAACGTGAGCGGTGACGACGCACCTTGGCGGATGGCGTCGACGAAGGCTTTGGCTTCGATGAGGAAGGCGTCGCTGAAGCGGGCAAAAAAGTCTGGAAGCCCTTGTTGTGAAACACGGTTGCCCTGTTCAACCGTGATCGCCGGAGCGGCGATGCCTTTGCCGGCGAGCGCGCCGCCTTCGGTTCCGCTCGCCCAGAGGGTTGCCTCGTAGCCGCGGTGCGAGGTGCGCGAAATGAACAGCGTGGCGATCAGGCCGTTGTCGAACTCGATGGTGCCGACACCGGTGTCGATGTCGCTGCATTCGGCGAGGCCGGGGTATTGGAGGTTCGAGCCGCTGGCGCTGACGCGCACGGCGCGTGCGCCGTTGGCGAGCCAGCGCGCGAGATCAACATCGTGGATACCGCAGTCGAGGAAGAGGCCGCCGGAAGTTGGAGCGAACTTGACGAAGAAGCCATGCGGGTCGATCGGGTCGTGCGACTCGAAGTGCACACGGTAGACCTTGCCGAGTTCGCCCGCGTCGATGCGTTGTTTGAGCGCCATATAGGCGGCGTCGAAGCGGCGGGTGAAGCCGATCATGACCATCTGGTCCGGGCGCTGCTCGGCGAGCGCCAATACGCGGTCGCACTCGGCAAGGGTGAGGGACAGCGGCTTTTCGCAGAAGACGTGCTTGCCGGCGAGCAGCGATTCCTCGATCTGCTCGACGTGCAGCGAGGTTGGCGTCACCAGCCAGACAGCATCGAGACCGTCGTGCTTCAGGAGTTCGCCGAGCGAGGCATAGATGACTGCGCCTGGGAGGTTCTCACTACCCCACTGGCGTTCTTCAGCCACCGGGCTGGCCGCGGCGACGAGTACCGCACCCGGGACGGAGGCCAACAAGTTCAAGGCGTGCCGGCGTCCGAGACGGCCCAGCCCGACGATACCGATGTTTACAGTTTTCACGTGTGTGACTCCATTGTTTTTTTGGACTCAAGAAAAACGCCGCGCCCTGGTTTCCCCAGCACGCGGCGATTCAACGACCAGCCAACAAACCAGAGGGATTACTTTTTCTTGTCCGGATTCGGAATCATCGCGTCGCGCACGATCGACAGGAGCTCATGGTAGTGGTCGCAGAAGCCGCGCAGCGTGCGTGCGGTCGCACCGTACTGAGTGAATTCCTGTTCGGTCATGCCGTCGACGTCGTAGGCGCGGCGGAAGTCGGGAATCAGTCTGTACAACTCGTCGATGATCTTCGGATCGACCGGATCATTGATTCGCTCCTTGACCTCGACCTTGGAGTTGTTGAACAGCACTTGCCATTCGTGCGGGATCGTCAGGATGACGTCGCCGCCGATGAATTCGGACCAGTGCAGGTGGCTGCGGTAGGCTGCCGCGAGAAGACGCGTGCGGTAACCGCGTTCCTTGTAGATAGCGAGCGCCTTCTTCATCGCCGCGACGCCCGCCCAGTCGGCGTAGCCCGGGGTCAGTGCAATACCATCACGCGCGGCAACGGCCTTCATCCAGTCGTCGAGGCGACCGACCATGATCGTGCACGCCGGGAAGATTTCGCAGTCCTTGCCTTCGGCGGCACGGCGCTTGAGGCCGCGCTCGACGGCATCAGCCACGGCGACCGCTTGCGGCACGGTGAAGCACACCGTCGCGTTGATGGTGACGCCCTGATAGGTCACTTCTTCGATGGCGGCGACGCCGGCGGCGGTCACCGGGATCTTGACCTGGATGTTCGGGGCCAGCGAGTGGAAGTGGCAGGATTGCTTGACCAGCGCTTCCGGGTTGCGGAAGTAGCAGGGATTCGTCTGCATCGACAGGCGGCCTTTGACCCCGCCTTCGCGCTCGAACACCGGCATCAGAAGTTCGGCGCCGCGCAGCCCCATTTCCTCGATCAGGCGCCAGGCGACGTCTTCTTCGCCCCAGGTCGGGTTGTCCTCGATCAGCTGGTTGAGCAGACCGCGCCAGGCCGGAAGTTCCTTCTTCAACACGTTGAGCACGATGCTCGGGTTGGTCGTAGCGCCAACACCGCCATGCGCCATGGCGTACTTGAGTTCATCAAGGGAACAGGAGTCGTTCCAGAAATCGGTGATGTAGTTCGCCGTCGTCAAGCTCAGCGGGCTCTGGACTTCAGTTTGTTCTGGGTTACTCATTTGCACATACCTCGTCGTGGGCTAACAGTAAATGGATGGCCTTGAGGTTGATCTTTTCCGGCGCGCGCGGTGACTGGAAACCCACGCTTGCCACGACCAAGGCGAATGTCTGATGCACGCAATAAAGCCAACACAAAACGGCACTTCTGGCACTTCTGGCGGCATTCGTCATTGTTTGCTCAACCTTGCAACAACAATATATTTTCTATTTGTCGATGTCAAATAGAAATCACGTTCTATTGAGATTTTTTTCCGTCGATAGAACGCGCGTCTGTGTGCGACAGAAAACGCGGCCGACCGCGCACGCAAAAACGCCCGGCGGTGCGGCACCGGGCGTGGCGGATTTGAGGGCTCCGCGCGAGCGGCGGGCGTGCAATGACGATCCGGCGCGGATCAGACCTTGAAGCGTCCGGCCGTCTCGCGGAGCGCGTCGGCGAGCTGGTCGAGTTCCTCGGCGACCTGGGCCGTGTTCCTGGCGGCAAAGGAGTTTTCCTCGCTCATGCGCGCGACGGTTTCGACGCGGCGGGCGATGTCCTGCGCCACCGAGTTCTGCTCGTTCAACGCGACCGAAATGTCGTTGATCGCCTCGGCGACGTGCTGCGCGCTGCCC
Source organism: Propionivibrio sp. (assembly GCF_017995515.1). GTDB lineage: Bacteria > Pseudomonadota > Gammaproteobacteria > Burkholderiales > Rhodocyclaceae > Propionivibrio. Next base: position 3,829 of record NZ_JAGOIT010000037.1, on the reverse strand, counting down.
TGGATCTCACCGACGCGCATCGCCGCCTGGTCGGACAAGGTGTTGCCGACGTCGACGCGCTGCACGACCGACTCCATGCCGACGACAGCGCTCTGCGTCGTGCTCTGCATCGAACCGACCACCTTCGAGATGTCGGTCGTCGACGACGCGGTGCGTTCGGCGAGCTTGCGCACCTCGTCGGCCACCACCGCGAAACCGCGCCCCTGCTCGCCCGCCCGCGCCGCTTCGATCGCGGCGTTGAGCGCCAGCAGGTTGGTCTGGTCGGCGACGTCCTTGATCACCTGCACGATCATCGAGATCTTGTTCGACTGCACGCCGACCTCGTTGATGTTCTGCCCGGCGCCTTGCACCGTCTTCGCGATTTCGGCCATTTCGACGTTGGTCTGTGAAATCGTCTCGGCGCCCGAGTTCGCGGCGGCACCGGCCTCGTGCGCGCGGCGCAGCGCGTCCTGCGTCGACTCGTTGATGTGGGTGATCGAGACGGTCATCTCCTCGATCGCCGCCGCCATCGCCGACGCCGACTCGCTCTGGTTGTCGGAAGCATCCGACACCTGGCGCGACACTTCGGCCGCCGAGTGCGCGGCGCTGGAAATGCGCTCAGCGTTGTCGAGCACCTCGCGCAGCGACGACTGCATCTGCTCGATCAGCCGGTTGAACGCCAGCGCCGTCTGTCCCGCCTCGTCGCGCGAAGTCACCGGCGCGCGATGCGTGAAGTCGTTATTCGCCGCCACCGTGACGATGGTACGGCGCATGCTGTCGAGCGGTTTGACAATGCCTCTTGCGAGGACGATACCGAGCACGATGAGCACCGCGGTCGCCAGGACGAAGATCGCGAGCATCGTCGCCGTGCTCGTCCGGCTTGCATTCTTGCCGGCTTCGATGGCTTCGGCGCCGGACTTGAGATTGGCCTCGACGAGCGCGAGCAGCGCCTTCTGCAACGCCGGTTCGACGACACCCCACGGCGTCACGGACATGTCGTAGTCGTCGAACAGGTCGGCCTGCTTCGCCATCGCCTCCTCGGTGTTGCTGCCGTTGTCCTCGATCGCCGCCAGTTGCTCGATCACCTTGGCCGTGCGCGTTGAGTAGGTGTACCAGTTGGAGTAGGTTCGCTTGAAGGCTTGCCAGGCTTCCGCCTCCGCCGGTGACAGCTTGATCGTTTCGTACGCGGCAACCGCGGCGGTCAGCGCCTTGTCGATCGCCGGAATACGGCGGTTGATGTTCTTGAAGTACTTCTGCGCGTACTTCTTCTCACGCCAGAGCGACGCCTCAAGGCAGACCGAATGCAGCGTCGCCATGCTGGTCCGGATATTCGACAGCGTATTGGCCGTCGGTAACTTCTCCTCAGACATGACGTTGAGCACCGACTCGATGCGCTTCGCGCCGATCAATCCGGCGCCGCCGACCACGACCAGCATCAGGATCGCGAAAAAAATCAGGAACCCGAGCTTCTGTTTGACGTTGTAACCACCCATGCTGCGCCCTCCTCCTCGCCGAAACGGCATTCGTTGATGTGCTCATTGATTGAGTCTTGATTTGTTGTAGGTGCGGCAAACGACGTTTTTAGAATAACTCAAAGTGTCGGGCGAACAACAGCACCGACGGTGCCGGGATATGGACAAATTCGGGGCCGAAGGCACATAAGGAAAGAGCACCGGACCGGCGCGAGCCGGTGCGATGCTCCATTGCCTTACGGCGCTTTATGCCGTGTAGAACACCGGACGCTCGGGCATCGAAACGGTTTCGATGGCCCCCGTCGATTGCGCCTTCACGCATGCGTCGGCGGCGACCGCGGCGGCATAGCCGTCCCACGCCGACGGGCCAGTCAGCTTGCCGGAGATCAGGCCGTTGATGAAGCCTTGCAGTTCCACGTCATAGGCATCGATGAAGCGCTGTTTCCAGTCGGTGAGGATCTCGACCGAGCGCTTGGCGGCACTGCGCATCGGCACGTTGTTCGGCTCCGGCAGGCGGGCAATGCCTGTTTCGCCGACGACTTCGCACTGGATGTCGTAGCCATAGACGCAGTTGACGAACACCTCGACGTCGATGCGCACGCCCTTCACCGTTTCCATCAGGATGATCTGCGGATCGGCGAGATGGCTCGATGCATTGCGCGTCTTCTTCGGATAGACGACCTGCACGGTCTTGTAGTCGTCGTTGAGCAGCCAGCGCAGCACGTCGATCTCATGGATCACGGTGTCGGTAATCGCCATGTCGGTCTTGTAGCTGTCGCCGACCGCCGGATTGCGGTGTGCGCAATGCACGATCAGCGGATCGCCGATCTGGCCATCGTCGATCACCTTCTTCAGCGCGCGGTAACCGGCATCGTACGGACGCATGAAGCCGACCTGCACCAGGCGCTTGCCGGCCGCAACTTCGGCCTTGACGATGTTCATGCAGCCTTCCGCCGTCGTCGCCAGCGGCTTCTCGCAGAACACCGGCTTGCCGGCGGCGACCGCGGCGAGCACGTACTCCTCGTGCGTCGGGCCCCAGGAGGTGACGAGGACGACTTCGACATCCTTGGCTGCGATCAGCGCCTTGCCGTCGGCGTACACCTCGGCCTTGAGGCCGTACTTGGCGACGGTTTCCTTCGCCTGTTCGAGGTTGATGTCGGTCACGGCGACGACCTGCCCGCCGGTCAGGGTGTTGGTGATGCGACGGATGTGGTCCTGGCCGATGGCGCCGGTGCCGATTACGCCGATTTTCAGTGTCATGGTGAAACTCCTTTTGTTTGATTGGTTACGGTTCGATCAGACGTTGGCGCGGATGAAGTCCATGCTCGTCTTCAGGATTTCTTCGCTGTTTTTCGCGTCCATCACCTCGGCGGCGAAGGGTTCGAACGACACGACGCCCTGGTAGCCGCGATCGAGCAGGATCTTGAGCTGGCGGATGTTGCCCAGGCGGTCAGCGTCGCCGACGAGGAGGCGGTGGCCGTCGAGCATGTCGGCGTCGGCGACACCCTTGTCTTCGACGCCGGAGATGTGCACCAGGCCGGTCAGGTCGGGATAGAAGATGTCCTCGCCGGACAGGTAGTGGTGGAAGGTGTCATGCACGAGGCGATAGGCGCGCTCGCAGCCGGCGTCGTAGATCGCCTTCACGGCATCCGACTTGCGGCGCAGCGAGCATTGCTGGAAGCCGAGCGGCTCGACGAGGCCGAGCAGCCCGTTGTCCTCGAGGATCGGGCGCAGCGACTTGAGAGATTTCACCAGATCAGCGTGCCGTTCAGCCGGCGTGCGCTTGTCGTCCCAGCTGTTGAACGGGCACATGACGAGCGCCTCTGCACCACACTGCGCGGCGTACTTCGCCATCGCGGTCGCGCGGCTTTCGAGATCGGCGTTGAAGATATCAAAGGGATAAAGCGCGTTGATCGAACGGATGGCGATCCCGGCCGCGGCAGCCGCTGCCTTGATTGTCGCCGGCGCGGCGCCGTCCTGCATTTCGACGCCAGGAAGGTCGTTGCGGATTTCGATGCTATCAACGCCGAGACGCTTGCACATCGCCAGATAGTCGACGAAAGAGACGCGCGGCGCGCTGATGCGGTTAAGGGAGAAACGAATGGAACGGCTCATTGCATGACCTCCGAAAGTGGAAAGTTGGGTGAGCGGCGCTTGCGAGATGACAGAACGCTGCCCTCGGTTTTAAAAATACGGGTGATGCCATTGGCGCCGGAACCCGCCCCGCGCCGTTTAAAGAACTCGCTTAGCGATACTTGTCGAGATAGCGCTGAATCTCCGTGCGCATGAAGCGCGAGGAGTCCTCGGCGCGATCCTCCCAGGCGAAGACGCAGGAGGAGAGCACGCCGTCGAACTTGATCTCGCCCAAGGTCTTGAAG
>NZ_JAGOIT010000100.1 GCF_017995515.1 Propionivibrio sp. | reverse complement strand
TCAGGAAGAGGCGCTGGAAGTCGCCGTTCGCGTGGTGGTCATGAATCACGGGAAGATCGAGCAGATCGGCACGCCGGACGAGGTCTATTCCAACCCGGCTTCGCCCTTCGTCTATCAGTTCCTCGGCAACGTGAATGTCTTCCACAGCCGCGTGCACGGCAGCTGGGCCGACATCGGCCAGGCTTCGCCGGCTGCGACATCGGATGGCGAAGCGCTGGCGTTTGTCCGGCCGCACGACATCGATATCGAGCATGGGCCGGTCGACGGCGGGCTGGAAGCGATGGTGCAGGACGTGCATGCCATTGGCCCGCTCGTGCGCGTCGAACTGGCGCACGCTTCCGAATTGATCGAGGTGGAACTGACGCGGGAGCGCGCAGCCAGCCTCGGCCTCGCCCGGAGTCAGCGCGTCTGGCTCAAACCACGCCAGGTCAAGGTTTTCCCGGTGTCCAGTGAGGCGCTTGAGGAGGGTGGATCAGGGATTTAGCGCTGCCGGGCGTGCCGATCGCCCTTCCCCGGATTGCTCAAAGCGAAGACGCCACGTCCGTGACCCGGACGCGGCGTCTTTGTCTTTATCTCCTGTCTGTCGGTGCCTCGCACGCAGACGCGTAACTTGCCAACACACCGGTATCTCTATCCCGCTCGGTTCCTCGCTGCAGTGCCCAATCGGGCGATTTCTCCTGCCTGAAATTCGGCCGTTTTGCACCGGTTCCCCGCTTGGGCGGTCGTCCGTTTGCGTATTTCTTGCAACTATTCGAGAAACGGCGTAAATAAACCTCTATACCTCTTTATTTTTTAAAGATTTTTTATATAATTGGCCCAACTTAACCGGGTGTCTGAAGATGGCCGAAGAAAGCGATCTCGAGAAAACTGAGCCTGCGTCTTCCAGGCGCCTGGAACAGGCCCGCGAAGAAGGGCAGGTTCCCCGCTCGCGCGAGATCGGCGCTTTCCTGGTTTTGATGGTTTCCGCGGCGACTTTCTGGTTTGCCGGCCCGTGGATGTTGCAGCGGACGTCGGCGATGCTGAGGCGCGGGCTGACGCTCGATGAGCAGTTGGTGCGTGAACCAAAGTTCTTGATGCTGCGCCTCGCCGACCTGTCGCTCGATGCCTTGATGACTTTTGCGCCGTTTTTCTTTTTGCTGGTGGCTGCGGCCTTGTTTTCTCCGTTCGTTCTGGGGAGCTGGAACTTTTCACTCAAGGCGCTCAACCCCGATTTCGGCCGTCTGAATCCGATCCAGGGCATCACCCGGCTGGTCTCGTGGAGCGGCCTTGCCGAGCTGGTCAAGGCCGTCGCGAAGGCCTTGCTTGTCGGCGGCGTCGCCATCTGGGTGTTGTGGAAGCGGCACGACGACTTCTTTGCGCTCTTCGGCCAGACCGTGGATGTGGCGTTGGTTTCGGCCGGCCAGTTGATCAACTACAGCTTCCTGATGATCGTTCTGGCGATGATCCTGATTGTCGCCATCGACGTACCTTTCCAGCTCTGGCAGTACCACGACAAGCTGAAGATGAGCAAGGAAGAGGTGCGCCAGGAAGGCAAGGAAATGGAAGGCAACCCCGAGGTCAAGGGGCGGATTCGCCAGCTGCAACGGCAAGCGGCGCGCAAACGGATGATGGGAGCGGTGCCTACGGCCGACGTCATCGTCACCAATCCGACGCACTTTGCCGTGGCACTGGCGTACAAGAGCGGCATGGCCGCACCCAAGGTGCTGGCCAAGGGCATGGGCGAGATCGCCCTGCGCATTCGCTCGATCGGCGCCGAAAACGGCGTGCCGATGCTCGAAGCGCCGCCGCTCGCGCGCGCCCTGTACCGCCACGCCGATCTCGATCAGGAGATTCCCTCGAAACTGTACGCCGCCGTCGCCGAGGTGCTGGCCTACGTCTATCAGCTGACGAACTGGCGCAAGGTGGGCGGCGCCTATCCGCAGCCGCCGCGCGAAATAGCGATTCCGGCGGAGTTGGCCGTGGAGGCAGCAAATGGCTAGCGCAACGGCGACGCTGCAGAACCTGCTGGGGCGCGGCGGCGCGAAGCAGCTGGCCGGGCCGCTGCTCATCCTGCTCATCCTGTCGATGATGGTGCTGCCGCTGCCGCCGTTCCTGCTCGACCTCTTCTTCACCTTCAACATCGCGATTTCGATCATCGTCATGCTGGTCGCCATCAACGTGATGAAGCCGCTCGATTTCTCGGTCTTTCCGACCGTCCTGCTGATCACCACGCTGCTGCGCTTGTCGTTGAACGTCGCCTCGACGCGTGTCGTCCTGCTCGAAGGGCATACGGGGCCGGGGGCTGCCGGACAGGTGATCGACGCGTTCGGCCATTTCCTCGTCGGTGGCAATTTTGCCGTCGGTATCGTCGTTTTTGCGATCCTGGTCATCATCAACTTCGTCGTGATCACCAAAGGCGCGGGACGTGTCGCCGAAGTCGCCGCGCGCTTCACCCTCGACGCCATGCCCGGCAAGCAGATGGCCATCGACGCCGACCTCAACGCCGGCCTGATCGGCGAGGACGAAGCGAGAAAGCGCCGCGCGACGATCGCCGAGGAAGCCGACTTCTTCGGGTCGATGGACGGTGCGTCCAAGTTCGTCCGCGGCGACGCCGTGGCCGGCATCCTGATCATGGCCATCAACATCCTCGGCGGCCTGTTCGTCGGTGTCCTGCAGCACAACCTCGACGCCGGCACGGCGGCCAAGACCTACACGCTGCTCACCATCGGCGACGGCCTCGTGGCGCAGATCCCGGCGCTGATCATCTCCATCGCCGCCGGCATGGTCGTCACCCGCGTCGGCGACACGCAGGATCTGTCGCAGCAGTTCATCGGACAGATCTTCAATAATCCGAAGGTGCTCGGCTTGTCGGCAGCGATCATCGGCATGCTGGGGCTTATTCCGGGGATGCCGAATTTCGTCTTCCTGCTCCTGGCGGGCGGGTTGGGTGCGTTGGCGTGGGATCTGGAGCGTCGGGCCAGCACTGCCGCTCCGGTACCGGTGACCGTCGCGCCGACGGTGGCCGCCGAAACGCAGGAAGCGAGCTGGGCCGACGTGGCGCCGCTCGACGTGCTCGGACTCGAAGTCGGTTACCGCCTGATTCCGCTCGTCGACAAGGCGCAGGACGGCGAATTGCTGCGCCGGATTCGCGGGATTCGCAAAAAATTCGCGCAGGAAGTCGGCTTCCTCGTTTCGCCGGTGCATATCCGCGACAACCTCGAACTCAAGCCCAACGCCTACCGTATCCTGCTGAAGGGCGTCGAGATCGGGCAGGGCGAGGCCTTCCCCGGCAATCTTCTGGCGATCAACCCGGGGCGTGTGGTCGGCCAGCTGCCGGGTACGGTCACCAAGGATCCGGCCTTTGGCTTGCCGGCAATCTGGATCGATACGGCGCTGCGCGAACAGGCGCAGGCTTATGGCTACACGGTGGTCGACGCGAGCACGGTGACGGCGACGCATCTCAATCATCTCATTCTGTCGCACGCGTCCGAGCTGCTTGGTCGTCAGGAAACGCAGGCGCTGCTCGACCACCTGGCAAAGGAAATGCCGAAGCTCGTCGAGGATCTGGTGCCGAAGATCCTGCCGCTCGGAACGCTGCAGAAGGTGCTGCAGAACCTGCTCGACGAGGGGATTCACATCCGCGACATGCGCAGCATCATCGAGTCGCTTTCGGAAAACGCCGCGCGCATGCAGGACGCCGAAATGCTCACGGCGCAGGTTCGCGTCGTCCTCGGGCGTTCGATCGTGCAGCAGCTCTATCCGAGCGGCACCGAGATGCAGGTCATGTCGCTCGATCCGCAACTCGAACGGATTCTCCAGCAAGCCATCGCCGGTGGCGGCGATAACGCCAGTATCGAACCGGGACTCGCCGACACGCTGCTGCGCGAGACCGCAGCAGCCGTGCAGCGCCAGGAACAACTCGGCTTGCCGGCCGTGCTGCTCGTTTCCAGCAATTTGCGCATTCTGCTGTCCCGCTTCCTGCGGCGCGGCATTTCTCAACTCAAGGTGCTCGCGCATAGCGAAGTACCGGAAAACAAAATAATCAAGGTCACCTCGATTATCGGAGGTAGGGTATGAACGTCAGGAAATTCATCGCGGCAACGGCGCGCGACGCGTTGCACAAGGTCAAGGAGCTGCTTGGGCCGGACGCGATCATCCTCTCCAATCGGGCCATTCCCGGCGGCGTGGAAATCATGGCGGTGGCCGCGGGCGACATGGACATGATCGTCTCGTCGCCGACGCCGGTTGAACCGGCGAAGGATGACGACTACAGCGTTCGGCTGTCGTCCCCTTCTGCGACGCCCGCACGTCCGGTAGCGCCCAAAGCGAGCGTGCCGCCGCTGGCGCCCCGCCCGGCGCCGCAGTTTGAACGCCTGCAGACGCCTTCCGTGACGCAGGAGCCCAAGGCGAAGGCCGAGGTCGTCCCGGCCGAGGTCATGGAGGAAATCCGCTCGCTGCGCAAGATGTTCGAGCAGCATTTCGCCGGCGCCGCCTGGGGCGAGGCCGCGCGTTCCGAACCGGTGAAGACGGAGATCCTGCGCCAGATGCTCGACGCCGGATTCTCACCGCGCTTTGCCCGCGAACTGCTGACGGATCTGCCGCGCGAGTTCAACGCGACGCAGGCGCTGGCCTGGGTCAAGGCGCTTGCCGACCGTTCCTTCCTGACGATCGACGCGGACAACGACATCGTCGACCGCGGCGGCGTCTATGCGCTGGTCGGGCCGACCGGTGTCGGCAAGACGACGACGACGGCGAAACTGGCCGCGCGCTGCGTGCTGCGCCACGGCGCGAGCAAGGTGGCGCTGATCACGACTGACGGCTACCGGATCGGCGCGCACGAGCAGTTGCGCATCTACGGCCGCATTCTTGGCGTTTCGGTGCATTTGGTGAAGGATGCGGACGACCTGAAGCAGACGCTCTTCGATCTCCGCCACAAGCACATGGTCCTCGTCGACACGATGGGCATGAGCCAGCGCGACCGCATGGTCGGCGAACAGGTCGCGATGTTCGGCAACAGCAACGTCAAGCGGCTGCTCCTGCTCTGCGCGACGAGCCGCGGTGACACGCTCGACGACGTGGTGCGCGCCTACAACGGGCCGGATCTCGCGGGTTGCATCCTGAGCAAGGTCGACGAGGCGGCGAGCCTGGCGTCGTCGCTCGACGTCATCATCCGCCACAATCTCCGCCTGCACTACGTCTCCAACGGCCAGCGCGTGCCGGAAGACCTGCATCTGCCGAACCGCACCTACCTGCTGCACCGCGCCTTCAAGGACGTGCCGGAAGTCTCGCCGCATCGCCTCGACGGCCTCGAACCCGGGCTGGTGATGGCGACGGCCGGATCGCCGGTGGCCATGGCAGGAGGACGTCGTGGCTAACTACAACGGTGATCAGGCGGACGGTTTGCGCCGCCTGTTTGGCCGCAGTCAGCCGCGCGTCGTGACATTTGCCTCCGGTAGCACGGGCGTCGGAAAAAGCGTCCTCGTCGCCAACGTGGCGTCGCTGCTCGCCCGGCAGGGCAAGGACGTCCTGATTCTCGACGAGAACACGAAGAACACGACGGCCAACTACTTTGGCGCGCTCGCGCGTCATGACTTGCTGCGCGTGGCGAACGGCGAGAAATCGCTGACCGACGTGCTCGTGACGGCGGCGCCGGGAATCCGGATCCTGCCGGCGGCGGAAGCCATGCGCAAACTCGGCGTCCTGAGCAGCCAGCAGCAATCGATCCTGGTGGGCAGCTTCGCCGGGCTTGAGAACGCGCCCGACGTGATTCTGGTGGACGCCTCGCTCGATCATCCGCTCGGCTTCTCGCCACTGGGACTCGCGGCGCACGATACGGTCATCGTCATCTCCGCCTCCGGTGATTCGATCACCGAGGCCTATGCGCTGATCAAAAAGGTCAGCCTGGGGTACGCGCGCAAGAACTTCCGCATCCTCGTCAGCAAAGTGCGCAGTTTCGAAGAGGCCAAAGCGATCTACGGGAACATCGCCAAGGTGGCGCGCAGCCGCGGTGTGGCGCGGCTCGAGTTTGCCGGCTTCGTGCCGCAGGACGACAGCCTGCGCCAGTCCTCGTGTCTCGGTCAGCCGGTCGCCGGACTCTTCCCGGAAGCGCCGTCGTCGCGCGCCTACGGCTTGATCGTCAACGCGCTGCTGAGTTGGCCGCGACCGGACGGCGAGGCGGGCGGGCTCGGGCAGTTCGTGCAACAACTGCTACACTTGAGCCAACAAATCGACCCGGTCGCCATTTACGCCTGATTCACGCCTGATTCACGCCTGATTCCTCCTCAATCCATGTATAACGCCGCTGGCCAAATCAACAAGGATCAGCTGGTACAGCGCTTCGCTCCGCTCGTAAAGCGTATCGCCTATCATCTGATGGCCCGCTTGCCGTCCAGTGTCCAGGTCGACGATCTGGTGCAGAACGGCATGATGGGCCTGCTCGACGCGATCAGCCGATTCGAGGCAGGGATGGGCGCGCAATTCGAGACCTACGCGGCACAGCGCGTGCGCGGCGCCATGCTCGACGGGCTGCGCGAGAACGACTGGCTGCCGCGCAGCCTGCGTCGCGATTTCCGCCGTATCGAGGAGGCGATCGCCCAGCTCGAACAACAATACGGGCGCGCTCCTGCCGAAAAGGAACTGGCCGCCGCGCTGGGCATGTCGCTCGGCGAGTACCAGAAGATGCTGCAGGACACGCGCGGCCATCAGCTGATTTCCTTCGAGGACATGGTCGAAGAAGGCGAAGAGGATTTTCTCGAGCGTCACTTGACCGACGATACGAGCGAGCCTTCGAAGATTCTGGAAGACGAGGCGTTGCGCCGCATTCTCGTGCAAGGAATCGAAGCGCTGCCTGAACGCGAGAAGATGATGATGGCGCTCTACTACGAGCAGGATCTCAATCTGCGCGAAATCGGCGAAGTGATGGGCGTGACGGAGTCGAGGGTCTGCCAGCTGCACAGTCAGGCCGTCGCTCGGCTGCGTGCGCGGGTCTTCGGCGACTCCAGCGTCAAGATAAAGAAAGCCAGACGGAATGGATAAGATCAGCGTTCTCGGGTTGGTGCTCGGCATCGTCGCCATCGTCGGCGGGCAGGTCCTCGAAGGCGGGCACGTCGGTTCACTCTCGCAGCCGACCGCCTTGCTGATCGTTCTTGGCGGAACGATGGGCGCCGTCATGCTGCAAAGCCCGTACGCGACGTTCATCCGCGGGGTGAAGATGGTGCGCTGGGTGTGGTATCCGCCGGTCGTCGATCATCAGCAGCTGATCAAGCAGGTGGCGAGCTGGAGCCAGGTCTCAAGGCGTGAAGGCCTGCTGGCGCTGGAGAACGTGATGAACCAGCTGAAGGACGACTTCGCCCGCAAGGGCCTGCAGTTGCTCGTCGACGGCGCCGAGCCGGAGCGCTTGCGTGAGGTGCTGGAGGTGGAGATCAACACCTATGAACAGGAGCTTAAGCTCTCGGCGAGGATATGGGAGGCGGCTGGCGGCTATTCGCCGACGATCGGGATTCTCGGCGCGGTGCTGGGGCTGATCCACGTCATGGAGAATCTGTCTGAGCCTTCCAAACTCGGTGCAGGGATTGCCGTGGCCTTCGTCGCGACGATCTATGGCGTCGGACTCGCCAATCTTGTCTTCCTGCCGATGGCGAACAAGCTCAAGGCGCACATCGCGCGCTTGGTCGTGCGCCGCGAGATGATCGTCGATGGCCTGGTCGGCATCGCCAACGGCGACAACCCGCGCATCATCGAAAGCCGGCTTCAGGGTTACATCTTCTAGCCCATGGCGCGCAAGAAGCTCGACGACGAGCACGACAACCACGAGCGCTGGCTCGTTTCGTACGCCGATTTCATCACGCTGCTGTTCGCCTTCTTCGTCGTCATGTACGCCTTGTCGTCGGTCAACGAAGGCAAGTACCGCATTCTCAGCGAATCGATGGCGACGGCGTTCCGCAACGTACAGGTGGTCGGCGATGCGGCGCCGCTACCGGTGGCCATCAACCCGCCGATTCCCTTGCCGAAGAAGCCGAGCGGTGCCATGAAGGCGCCGCCGGATACGGCCAAGCAGAAGCAGCGCGACACGATGCGCAACGTCGCCAAGGATATTCTCCAGGTGATGGCGCCGCTCATCGAGCAGGGCAAGGTGCGCGTCATCGAGACCAGCCGTGGCGTGACGATCGAGATCAACGACAGCATTCTCTTCTCGCCCGGCCAGGCGCTGCTCCAGCCGCCCCTGATCAAGGCCATGAGCGCGATTGCCGAAGTGCTGGCGCCGACCGATTTCCCGATCACTATCGAAGGGCATACCGACAACGTGCCGATCAACACGCCGCAGTTCCCCTCGAACTGGGAGCTCTCCGCAGTGCGCGCGACGACCGTGCTGCGCCTGTTTGCCGATTCCGGGGTCACCGCCGAGCGGCTGACGGCGATCGGTTACGCCGACACGCGGCCGGTCGAGCCAAACGTGCTGGCCGATGGTCGCGCGCGCAATCGGCGCGTCACGATCCTGATTGATTCGACGGTGCCGGAAAAAGGAACGGAGGTTGGCCTTGAGGGCAAGCCGGCAGCAAATTCTGGAGAAGTGCCGGTGGCGCCCGCTTCGCACCAACAGTGATTCAGACGGCGTCGTAGATGCGCCGGCCGCCGGGTTTCGTCGATTGTCCGTCCGGGCCGTAGAGTTCGAGCGAGTTTTTCGCGCCGCTGAGCGCTTCCAGCGCTTTCGTAGTGAACTGCATGCGAATCTGGATCAACTCGCCATTGACCCGGTTCAGTTCCTGGGCTTCCGTAGCAAGTTGCAAAACCTTCTGCCAGGTGCTGCTTGCTTCGGGGTCTTGTCCCTGCGCGCACCAGGCGTCGATTCCGGCACGGTCGGCGGTCAAGCCACGTGCTTCGAGAAAAAGCGCGCGCTGTGCGGAAAGCTGATTCAGCTGGATGACCAGTCCGTTTTTCTGATCGGCGAGTTGCGGGAGATCGTCCGCGACGCCTTGTGTGAGCGAAGCCTGCTCACGGCGGAGCAATTCGACAAACTGTTCCAGGAGCGTCGCCTCGCCATCAATCGTTTGCCGCATGGCGGCGCGATCGACAGCTTGCGTCCCGGGTCGAGTCAAGATCAGCCCTGCCGTTCGGCGTCGACGAGTTCTCTGGCCGAGGCGATCAGGCGGTCGGCGATCGCGCCGGCGTTGATCGTGAATCGTCCGTCTGCGATGGCCTGTTTGATCTCCGCCACACGGCCGGCATCGAACGACTGCTGATCGTCCGATGCAACGAGTTCGGTCGCCAGCGAACTCAGGCGAACGTCGTCACCCGCCGGGGCGGTTTTGCTGGCGGTGTTCTGTCCGCGCGACTCCTTGATGAGTGACGCGCCCACAGGCTTGGTTGAACTGTCGATCTTCATGATGGCGCCTCAAATATTCTTTTCCTGATGGGCTATCGGCAAGAATCCGCCAAACTTTAGCATTAATTTCAGACAGCTGGACGTCGTCGGCGGTGATTCAGTGCGTGACCTCGACGATGCCGCCCGAGCGCGCAATGCCGCTCACGGTCTGTCCGGACGCGGCGCGGACCTGCACCACTTGCCCGTCCATTGCGCTGGTGAGTGCTTTCCCTTCGGCGCTGACGCTGAATCCGTCGCCACGCGAAATCATCCTTACGCTTTGTCCCTGTTGCACGGCCCACTGCGCCGACAGTTGGTCGCTGCGCAACGGCTGGCCGGCTCCGAGGCCGCTTTTCAGCGTTTTTCCGATGGCCTGCGCGGGGTCCATCAGAACGCTCGATGGTAGCGTGCTCAAGTCGCCGCTGCGGACCACGATACTCGATGCGTCGAGCACGGTGCCGGCGGCCAGGGGGCGCGCTGTCGTCAGGTAGTCGCCGCTGACCGTGATCTGCGTCGGGACGTAGATCGTCCACGTCGACGGGCCGAGGCAGCGGACGCCGATCGTCGTCCTGCCCCAAAGTTTGCCGCCTTGCGGAACGAACGGCTCGAAGGCGTCGCATGCCGGCAGCTGCGTTCGGGCGTCAAGCGGGCTGATGACGTAGCTGACCTTGCCGGGCAAGCCCTGCGTCTGGGCCCGGAGAAAATCGTCGAGCGCCGTGTACAGCGGCGATTTGTCCGGCGGATTGGCAGCGGCGCACGCCAGCGCGGGCAGCGCCAGCAGCAGGCCGACTACGCGGAGGGCTGAACGGGGAACGGCAAGGTTTCGGTGCGGCGCTTCTCTCATCCCGTCATTCTGCCTGATGAACCGGCGATTACGGAATGTGCGGCCGGGATCGCCCCGGCAATATTTGCCGATGCCGCCGTCGATGGCGGCACGCATCGCCGCTTTCCTCCGATTTTCCGGCATGGTGCGGTGTGGCACGAGAATTGCATTGGAAGGGGCAGCGTAACCCTGAAGCGGAGCTGCCGTGACCAACCGAATCGACGATGCACTTTCTTTCCAGAGTAGGGCGCTGGGGTTGCGCGCCTATCGCCAGCAACTACTTGCCGGAAACATCGCCAATGCCGATACGCCGAACTACAAGGCGCGCGACTTCGATTTTTCGGCCGCGCTGCAAGATGCGGTGGCCGGGCGCAGCAGCGGCGATCTGCCGCTGGCGACCACCGCGCCGGGGCACATTCAGGGCGCCGCCGGGCCGTCCGGGCCAACGCGCCTCATGTACCGGACGCCGGCGCAGGACGCTGTTGACGGCAATACGGTCGATATGGACCTTGAGCGTTCCGCATTCTCGGAAAACGCTCTGCAGTATCAGGCGGGGCTGAGTTTCATCACGCATCAACTGAAAATGCTGACGGCAGCGGTTCAAGGATAGCCAACATGAGCATGTTCAACGTATTCCACATCGCCGGCAGCGCGCTCACTGCGCAGTCTCAGCGCCTCAATGCCGTCGCCAGCAACCTTGCCAACGCCGACAGCATCGTCGGGCCGGACGGCAAGCCTTACCGCGCCAAACAGGTCGTGTTCGAGGCGACGCCCATGAACGGCGAGGCTGCGCAGGGCGTTCGCGTCAGGCAGGTCGTCGAGGACGCGAGCCCGGGGCGCATGATCTACGACCCGCGCAACCCGGCGGCCGACGCGCAGGGCTACGTGATGATGCCGAACGTGAA
>NZ_JAGOIT010000099.1 GCF_017995515.1 Propionivibrio sp. | reverse complement strand
CATCGGCAACCCGGTGCCGTGGTCGAACTACGTGCTGGTGATCCTCTTCCTGCTGGCTTTCCCGCTCTTCTCGCGCTGGCGGCGCAACGCCTTCGAGGCGGAGCGCTGGAGCGAGAGCGATCTCGGCGGCGACAACGATTCGGACGACGAGGACGAGTGAGATGATCAAGGCCAACCTCGTCATCGGCATCCTCGCCGTTGTTTTTTTTGCGCACGCCCAGAACCAGGGCTGGAATCTTTTCGAACGGGAGGCGACGCAGACGTCGCGCCTCTCCAGCACGGGCAGTCGGGCGTATCACAAATAGCCGTCCACGATGAATCAAGCCCTGCTCTTCTCCGTTTTCGTCATCGCCTCCTGCGGGCTCGCCTACGAGCTGATCGCCGGCGCGCTGGCGAGTTATCTGCTCGGCGATTCGGTCCTGCAGTTCTCGACCGTGATCGGCACCTATCTCTTCGCGATGGGCATCGGCTCGTGGCTGTCACGCTACGTCGAGCGCAATCTCGTCGCGCGTTTCGTGCAGATCGAGCTGCTGGTCGGCGTCTTCGGCGGGCTGTCGGCGGCGGCGCTGTTCTTCGTCTTCGTCTGGTTCTCTGCGCCGTTCAAGCTGGCGCTCTATCTCGCCGTGTCGCTGATCGGCATCCTTGTCGGGCTGGAAATTCCGCTGATCATGCGCATCATGAAGCGCGACCTCTCGCTCAAGGATCTTGTCTCGCAGGTGCTCACCTTCGACTATCTCGGCGCGCTCGCCGTGTCCATTCTCTTCCCGCTGGTGCTCGTGCCGCACATCGGACTGGTGCGCAGCGCGTTGCTCTTCGGGCTGCTCAATGTGCTCGTCGCGCTCTGGGCGCTGTGGCTGTTCCGCGAGCAACTGCACGGCGCGCTCTGGCTGCGCGCGCAGGCGGTGGCATCCTTCGTCGCGCTGGCCGTCGGTTTCGGCTTCGCCGGACGATTCACCTCGTTCGCCGAAGCGCAGCTCTACGCCGACGAGATCGTCTACACCGAGACGACGCCGTACCAGCGCATCGTGGTCACGCGCTGGAAGGACGATCTGCGCCTCTTCCTCAACAACAACCTGCAGTTCTCGTCGCGCGACGAATACCGCTACCACGAAGCACTCGTCCATCCAGGCCTGGCGACGCTGCCCGGTGCGCGCCGCATCCTCGTGCTTGGCGGCGGTGACGGCCTCGCCGTGCGCGAGATACTGAAGTACCCGCAGGTCGAAGCGGTGACGCTCGTCGATCTCGATCCGGGCATGACGCAGCTGTTCTCAACCGCCGCGCCGCTGCGCAGCCTCAACGCCGATGCGCTGCTGTCGCCGAAAGTCAGGGTCATTAACGAAGATGCGCTGCAATGGCTGGAACAGAACGATGAACGTTTCGACTTCGTCGTCGTCGATTTCCCCGATCCGTCCAGCTTCGCCATCGGCAAGCTCTACAGCGCCGCCTTCTATCGCCTGCTCGAAAAGCACCTGACGGCCGACGCGCTGGCCGTCATCCAGTCGACCTCGCCGCTCTACGCGCGCCAGTCCTTCTGGTGCATCGCGCGCACGCTTGAAGACGCCGGCTTCGTCGCCACGCCGTACCACGCGCTGGTGCCGTCCTTCGGCGAGTGGGGCTTCGTCCTCGCCGGGCGGCGCGCCTACCGGGCGCCGGAGCGTTATCCGGTCGAAACGCGTTTCCTGACGGCGGAGGTCACGCCAACGCTGTTCCAGTTTCCCAAGGATATGGCGCGCGTCGACGCCGAGATAAACCGGCTCAACAATCAGGTTCTTGTGCGCTACTTCGAGCAGGAGTGGCGGCAGGTGATCCGCTAGACGATGCGCCGCCGCGACTTCATCGCTTCGCTGGCGGCAGGCGGGCTGGCGTCGGTTGCCGGCTGTGGCACGTCGGGCAAGCCGAAGTTGCCACCTGGCGAGCTGACCGGCACGTCGCTGGATATCGGCCATCGGCTGCGCGATCGCGATGTCCCGCAGCCTGGCGAAACGCGGCGAATTCCGGTGCTGATCGTCGGCGCCGGCATCGGTGGACTGTCGGCGGGCTGGAAGCTGGCGAAGTCGGGCTTCAAGGATTTCCTCATCGCCGAACTCGAATCGAGCGCCGGCGGCAACTCGCGCGCCGGTCGCAACGAAGTCAGCGCCTATCCGCTCGCCGCGCACTACCTGCCGCTGCCGACGCGCGAAGCGACTGCCGTGCGCGAGCTGCTTGCCGAACTCGGCGTTCTGCACGGCGACCCCAATGCCGAGCGGCCACGTTACGACGAGCGCTATCTCTGCGCGACGCCGCAGGAACGGCTCTATCGCAACGGCTGGTGGCAGGACGGCGTCGTGCCGCAGCACGGCGTGAGCGCGGTCGAGCGTGCTCAATACGAGTGCTTCCACGCGCTGATGGAAGGCTTCAAGCAGCGCCGCGATGGCGGCCGACGGGCGTTCGCGCTGCCCATGGAACTTTCTAGTGCCGCACCCGATCTGCAGGCACTCGATCAGCTCTCCATGCGCGACTGGCTGCTAAAGCAAGGTTTCGATGCGCCAACGCTGCACTGGTACGTCGATTACGCCTGCCGCGACGACTACGGTACGAGCAGCGACCAGGTCTCGGCCTGGGCCGGGATTCACTACTTCGCCTGCCGTAACGGCGAAGCGCAGGATGCGGCTGACGATGCCGTGCTCACGACGCCGGGCGGCAACGCCTGGCTCGCCGACGGTTTATTGCAATCGATCCGCGCACACGCCGGCGATCGCCTGCTGACCGGTGCCATGGCCGTGCGCGTCGCCGAAACCGACGATGGCATGGTGATCGACCTATGGCAGCCGGCGGAGAACCGCGTGCTGCGCATCCTGGTCGAACAGCTGATCTGGGCGGCGCCCCTGTTCCTCGTTCCGCACGTCTTCGCCGGGCACGATGATTTGAAATCGGCGGCGCGGAGCTTCACGCATGCGCCGTGGCTGGTTGCCAACCTCACGTTGTCGCAGTTGCCCGAAAACCGCGCCGGCGTCGCCACGGCGTGGGACAACGTGCTCTACGACAGTCCGGCGCTCGGCTACGTCGTCGCCACGCACCAGCAGATGCGCTTGCGGCCGGGGGCCACGGTTCTCACCTACTACCACGCCCTGAGTGCCATGACGCCCCAGGCGGGGCGGGCGGCTCTGCAGGCAACGCCGCGCGAGGTGTGGGTCGAACAGATCCTCGCCGATCTCGAACGTGCGCACCCGGACATCCGAAAGGTGACGACGCGCCTCGACGTTTTCCGCGATGGCCACGCCATGGTGCGGCCGCTACCGGGTCTGATCCGGGGCGAAGCGCGCCGCCTGCTCGCCGCCGATCGTCCGTGCCTGCGCTTTGCGCACGCCGACGTGAGCGGCTTCTCGCTGTTCGAGGAGGCGCAGTACCGCGGTGTACTCGCTGCCGAACGGACGCTATGGCGCCTCGGCAAACAATTCACAACTTCACTCGGCTGACCCTTCATGAACGGACTCCATCTCATCGCCGAACTGCACGACTGCCGCTGCCCGCAACGGCTGCTTGAGAGCGTAGACGCCCTGCGCGAACTGTGCCTGGCCGTGTGCACGGTTCCGGGGCTGACGCCGGTTGGGCAGGTCTTCCATCAATTTGGTAACGAAACCAATCCGGCCGGCGCGACGGGCGCCGTGATCCTCGCCGAATCGCACCTCGCGGTGCACACCTGGCCGGAGCTGAACGCCGTGACGCTGGATCTGTACGTATGCAACTTCAGCCAGGACAACCGCCGCGCGGCGCGCATGGCTTGCGATCAATTGATCGCGGCTTTCGCACCGACGCGCGTAGAACAGCGCGAAATCGAGCGCGGGCGCTGACCGACATGCGCCTCGAAAGCCGCACCCGTGCTGCATGACGCGGTGCCCGCGGCTATACTGGCGTCTTTTCGGCCAACACATACTCAGGGAGCTTCAATGGAATCGCTGCGCTTCGTTTTGCCCCAATCCGAAATTCCGACGCACTGGTACAACGTCGTCGCCGACATGCCGAATGCGCCGCTGCCGCCGCTCGGCCCGGACGGCAACCCGGCGACGCCGGAGCAGATGAGCGCGATCTTCCCGATGGCGATCCTCGAGCAGGAAATGTCGGCCGAGCGCTGGATTCCGATTCCGCAGGAAGTGCGCGAAATCTATCGTCTGTGGCGTCCGTCGCCGCTGGTGCGTGCGATCCGCCTGGAGCAGATGCTCGGCACGCCGGCCAGGATCTACTACAAGAATGAAGGCGTTTCGCCGGCCGGTTCGCACAAGCCGAACACCGCCGTCGCGCAGGCGTACTACAACAAGCAGGCCGGCATCAAGCGCATCACCACCGAGACCGGGGCTGGCCAGTGGGGCTGTTCGATGGCGCTGGCCGGACAGATGTTCGGGCTCGAAGTGCGCGTGTACATGGTCAAGGTCAGCTACGGCCAGAAGCCGTATCGTCGTTCGATGATGCAGACGTGGGGCGCCGAAGTCTTCGCCAGCCCGTCGAACATGACCGAGACCGGGCGCAACGCACTCGCCGCCGACCCGAACAATCAAGGCTCGCTCGGCCTGGCGATCTCGGAAGCCGTCGAAGAAGCCGCGTCGCGCGCCGACACCAACTACGCGCTCGGTTCGGTGCTCAACCACGTCGCGCTGCACCAGACGATCATCGGCCTTGAAGCGAAGAAGCAGTTCGAGATGGCCGGCGATTGGCCCGATGTGATCTTTGCCCCGTGCGGTGGCGGCTCGTCGTTCGCCGGCATGGCCTTCCCGTTTGTCGCCGACAACGCCGCCGGCGGCCGCAACGGCAAGCCGGTGCGTTTGGTCGCCGTCGAGCCGGCCTCGTGCCCGTCGCTGACCAAGGGCGTCTATGCCTATGACTTCGGCGATTCGTCGGGCTTCACGCCGCTGATGAAGATGTTCACGCTCGGCCACGACTTCATGCCGCCTGGAATCCATGCCGGCGGTCTGCGTTATCACGGCGCGTCGCCGCTCGTCTCGCAGCTCTACAAGGAAGGACTGATCGAGGCGGTTGCCGTGCCGCAGCTCGCCACCTTCGAGGCCGGCGTCATGTTCGCGCACGCCGAGGGCATCATCCCGGCGCCGGAATCGAACCACGCGATCCGCGGCGCGATCGACGAAGCGCTGCGCTGCAAGGAAACCGGCGAGGCGAAGACCATCCTCTTTAACCTGACCGGCCACGGCCACTTCGACATGGGTTCCTACGACCGCTATTTTGCCGGTGAGCTTGAGGATTTTGCCTATCCGGAAGAGGCGATCAAGGAGTCGTTGCTGCATCTCCCGAAGGTCGGCTGATTAGCGAAGAGTCGACTCGATGCGCGCGCTGGTCTTCTTTCTGATCTTCGCCAACCTGCTCTTCTGGGCGTGGGTGCAGGGTTATCTGGGAATGTCGTCGAATCCGGACACCCTGCGCGTGCAGCAACAATTGCAGGCTGACCGGGTGAGGATCGTGTCGCGCGACGAACCGCCGAGCGATGCGAAGGCACCGGTGGAAAGCGCGAAACAGGTCGGGAATGCGGTCGAAAAGCCGGTCGAAAAGTCCGTCGAGAAACCGGCAGAGCCGGTGGCGGAGGCAGCGCCGCCGCCAGTCGTCGTGCCTGAGACTAAGGCTGACGAAAAACCGGCAGATACGCTGGACACCTGCCTGCGCTTGGCCGAAGTCGTCGTCGATGATGCCGCGCGTCTCGAGAAAGCTCTGTCCGAACAGTTCCCGGAGTTCAAGGTCGTGCGGACGGCACTCAAGGAGGTGAGTGCCAGCTATTGGGTGTACATCCCGCCGTTGGCGAACAAGAAGGAGGCTGACGCGAAAGCGGCCGAACTGAAGAAGCTGCAAATTCAGGAGTATTTCGTCATCCAGGAAAGCGGGCCGAACAACCATGCCATTTCGCTGGGCCTCTTTTCCACGCGCGATGCAGCCGAGAATTATCTGGAAACGTTGAAGGGCAAGAAGGTCAAGTCGGCGCGGATAACCGAGAGAAACGCCAAGCCGGCGACCGTCTCCCTTGAGGTTAGCGGCCCGAAGACACGCTTCGATGCGTTACGCCAAGTGATTGCGGACATGTCCGTCGGACGCAGTCCGAGCGCATGTGGTGCTCCGGCAGCGGCCCCGTCTTCCGCCAAGCCATGACGCTGATCGTCGGCGTTACGGGCGGCATCGGTTGTGGAAAGACGACCGTCACCGACCTGTTGGCCGCACGCGGCGCCGCCGTCGTCGACACCGATGCGGTCGCCCATCAATTGACCGGAGTGAACGGCGCGGCCATGTCGGCGATCGCTGCCGCGTTTGGCACGACCGTCGTACGTCCCGACGGCAGCCTTGACCGGGCAGCGGTGCGACGTCTGGTGTTCGCCGATACGTCGGCACGAACTCGCCTCGAAGCCATCCTGCATCCGATGATCCGCCGTGAAAGCGAGGTGCGTTGCGATGCGGCGGCAAGGGCGAACGCGCCTTACGTCCTGCTCGTCGTTCCCCTGCTGGTCGAGACGGGCGGTTACCGAGAGCGGGTGGCGCGGATTCTGGTCGTCGACTGCAGCGAGGAAGTGCAGGTCTCACGCGTCATGGCGCGCAGCGGATTGTCTGCCGACGAAGTGCGCGCGATCATGGCGACGCAGGCTTCCCGTGCGACGCGTTTGGCGGCGGCGGACGATGTCGTGCTGAACGACGATGGACTCGACAGCCTCCACGAACAATTGGATATATTGCATGCGCGTTATCTGAAGCTGGCGGTGCCTGATACGTAATGCAGAGATACTTAAAGCGGACCGTTGAGATTTTGTCGCAAATAACTCAAAATGCTGGGAATTTCCCGTTTTCTGAACTGGCGGCGGCGTGATCACATACGAATATCCTTTCAATGAGCGCATACGTACCCTGTTGCGCCTGGAGGATTTGTTCGACAAGGTGGCCTATTTTGTCCAGCAGGACGGTACCCGCGAGCACCATGTCGCGTTGCTCACTCTCTTCGAAATTCTTGAAGTCGCCAGCCGCGCCGACCTCAAGATGGATCTCATTCAGGAACTCGAGCGCCAGCGTCAGTCCTTGCTTGTCTTCCGCAATAACCCGGATATTTCCGAGGAGGCGCTCTCGGGCGCGCTTTACGAGATAGAGCAGTCGTCTGCCGCGCTGCTCGCGATGACCGGCAAGATGGGCCAGTACCTGCGCGAAAACGAGTGGCTGATGGGGATCAGGAGCCGTGCAGCGATTCCCGGTGGCGTGTGCGAGTTCGACGTGCCGTCGTATCACTACTGGCAGCACCAGTCGGTCGAGGCGCGGCGTGCGGCCCTGAATACCTGGCTCAAGCCGTTCATGCCCTTGCGCGGCGGTCTCGACATCGTGCTGCGCCTTTTGCGCGCGAGCGGCCGGCCGGAGAAGCAGATCGCGGCGGGCGGGGCCTTCCAGTTGATGCTCGGTGGTAGCGGAGCGCAGATGGTGCGCGTGTCGCTCAAGCCGCAAGTCGATTTTGTCCCCGAGATCAGCGCCAACAAGTACGCGCTGAACATCCGCTTCACCTGCCCCGATTACGACCATCGCCCGCGCCACGCGGATACCGACGTCGAGTTCTCGATGGTCTTCTGTAATCTCTGATGCCCGCGTCGCCAGCGAAACCGCGGAAAGTGCGTTGCCCGCAATGCGGCGGCGAATCGATTTGGAGAGCGGACAACAAGTTCCGCCCGTTCTGCTCCGAGCGCTGCAAGCTGATCGACTTGGGCGCCTGGGCTTCGGAGTCCTATCGCGTCCCCGTGCAGGAAGGTGGCGATCCGCTGTCGGAAACGCCGCCTGGCGAATAAGTCAGGCGCGGTGCTACCAGCCGCGCATCATGGCGATACCGTGCGCGCCGGCGCGACGGGCGGTTTCAAGCAGATCGCGGCTCATTCCTCCGAGTGCAAACACGGGGATCGGCGATTTTTCGATCAGCTCGCCAAATTCGGCCCAGCCTAGGCCGTGGCTTTCTGGATGACTGGCCGTTGGCAATACCGGGCCGAGTACGGCAAGATCAAGACCAAGCGACGCGGCATGCGCAAGTTCCTCGGCCTTATGGCATGAGGCAGCGACACGCGCAAACGCTGGCCGTTCGGTCGTCTCCATCAGTCGTCTGGACGAAAGGTGCAGACCATGCGCGCCGATGTTGCGCGCCAGCGTCGCGTCGTCATTGACGAGGATGCAGCAGTTGTCGTGCTCGCGAGCCAAAGCCATCACTGCTTGCGCGAACTGCTTTCGTTGATTGCTTTGCAGCGCTTTGTCCCGGACCTGGATAAGTCGTACCCCGTCGGCCAGAGCTTTGTTCAAACGTACCAATTCCGCGTCAACGCCGTTCTCGCAGGCGTTGGTGATTGCGTAAACCGACGGTAATTCGAGCGCGCGCAGAATCGGCCCGTTAGCTGGAAGTACGGGCGATACGGGCGCCGCGTCGCCGATCCTGACCCAGACAAAGCCGCTGTGTTCGATCGGCGCAACTTCGCCATGCCAGGACGCGACCTGAAAGAACTTCAGCCGAACCGTGGCATGCGGGTAGGCGAACTGGCACGAGAGCCAAGGGTAGGTTCGATCGACCGTGACTCCGAGTTCCTCCTCTATCTCGCGAATCAGGGCGTCATGCAGCGTTTCGCCCGGCTCGACCTTGCCGCCGGGAAACTCCCAATAGCCAGCGTAGACCTTGCCTTTGGGGCGTTGCGCGAGGAAATACTCCGTGCCGTTCTCGCTTTGTCGCAGCAGAATCGCTGCGGCGACTTCGACGATCTTTGTCATTTGCGACGCCTGGCTGAACGTGGCGCATGAGCGCCGGACCAATCCTTGGCGAACTGCCATGCGACGCGTCCGTTGCGCGATCCGCGCATCAGCGCCCAGTTGAGCGCCTCGCGTTCAGCGCGTCCGATTTCTGGATCGCTGCATCCGAAGGATCGCAACCAGTGCGCGACGATATTCAGGTAGGCATCCTGATCGAAGGGATAGAAGGAGAGCCACAGGCCGAAGCGTTCCGAGAGCGATATCTTCTCCTCGACGGCCTCGCCGGGATGAATCTCATCGCCGACGCGTTTGCTTTCGAGGTTCTCGTCGAAGTACTCGGGCATCAGATGCCGCCGGTTCGACGTCGCGTAGATCAGGACGTTATCGAGCGCCGCAGCGATCGATCCGTCGAGGACGACCTTGAGTGCCTTGAACGTCGCATCGCCGGCATCGAACGAGAGGTCGTCGCAATAGACGATGAAGCGCTCGGGCCGACCCTCGAGCAGTTCAATAATATCGGGCAGGTCGACGAGATCGCTCTTTTCAACCTCAATGACCCGCAGTCCCTTGGGTGCGTACTCGTTGAGCAGTGCCTTGATCAGCGAGGACTTGCCCGAACCACGGGCGCCAGTCAGCAACACGTTGTTGGCTGGCAGTCGATTGATGAACTGGCGGGTATTCGCGTCGATGCGATCTTTCTGTGCATCAATATCGTGCAAATCCGCCAGGCGAATGGTTGCCGGGCGCTGGATCGCCTGGAGATGGCCAAAACGGCCGTGCTTCCGCCAACGAAATGCGACTGCCGAGTTCCAGTCCGGTTCGGGCGAACGTGGCGGCAACAGCGGCTCGATGCGTTCGAGTAACTGCTCGGCGCGGGCTAGAAAACTGGCGAGTTGCGAGGTGGGGGAGTTCATCAGAAAGGTATACTTCGACGGTTTGAAAACCCTCGCACTCTAGCCAAACCATGCATAAATGCCAAACCAGAAAGCTCTCGCTGATTGCGCTGTCGATTGTCGCTGCATTGCTCGGCGGATGTGCGACGGTTGAAGAACCGGCTCCCGTCGCGTGCCCATCGGCTTGTGCCAAGTGCCCGCCGTGCGCGGCTACAGGCACGGTCCCTACTCAGCCTCCTGCAAAGCCGATGCAGGGAGCGCATTGGAAAGACCTTCCGGGTTGGGCCGAAGACGACCTCACGGTGGCGTGGCCAGCCTTTCTGCAATCGTGCAAAGCGCTCGCCAGCCGGCCGCAGTGGCTGCTGTGGCGCGCAGCCTGCGAGGAAGCCAGGGGCCTGGCAGCAAACGATACGACAACCTTGCGTCGTTTTTTCGAATCCCGGTTCTCGCCGTACTTGCTGACCAATCCCGATGGAACCACGAGCGGCCTCGTAACCGGCTACTACGAGCCGCTCCTGCGTGGTTCGCGTACTCGCAGTTCGGTGTTCTCGCAGCCAGTTCTTGGCGTTCCGCCGGATCTCCTGACCATCGATCTTGCCGACGTCCTGCCTGACTTGAAGAACATGCGTCTGCGTGGTCGGCTGCAGGGCAACAAGGTCGTCCCGTACTACTCGCGCGCCGATATCGTCAGCCGCGAGAAGGAGTTTGCCGATCGTGTCCTGTTCTGGGTGGATGATGCGATCGAACTCTTCTTTCTGCAGATCCAGGGATCAGGCCGGATAAGGTTGCCCGACGGGAAAATGGTCCGCGTGGGTTATGCCGATCAAAACGGACATCCCTATCAATCGATTGGCCGGGTGCTCATCGAGAGAGGCGAGTTGACGTCCGAGCAGGCGTCCATGCAGGGAATACAGGGCTGGGCGCGCGCCAATCCCGACAAGGTGAATGATCTGCTCAACACCAACCCGAGCTACGTGTTCTTCCGTGAAGCACCGATCAAGAGCAATGTGGAGGACGGGCCGACTGGCGCCTTGGGCGTTCCGTTGACAAAGGAGCGAAGCATCGCCGTCGACCCGGCCAACGTGCCGCTCGGAGCGCCTGTATTTCTGTCGACGACGCGCCCGAATTCTTCTGTACCGCTTAGGCGCGTGATGCTGGCGCAGGATACGGGAGGGGCGATCCGTGGCGTTGTGCGCGCCGACTTCTTCTGGGGGTTCGGCGCGGAGGCGGGTGCTCAAGCGGGAAGAATGAAACAACAAGGGCAAATGTGGGTTCTTTTGCCGCCGGGTGTTGCGCCGAACTAGCGCGTTGCTTGAGATCGGCGACGCCTGTTTTGCCTCGAATATAGAATTTCCCTGAAAGGGGTTGACGTTCTGTGAGGTGTCTATATAATGCCGACCTTCGCTGCTGCTGCGGCGGACGAATCGGGTAAGTAACTGATTTGGAAGTTCTTTAAAAACTGGACAATCGATA